>SKOM01000242.1 GCA_007120095.1 Candidatus Competibacteraceae bacterium
GTGCGCTGGGCTGGGTTTGAGCGCTGGTCTACCCCCCTCGATCCCGCTTCGGGTCGCTTTCCTTAGCCTGAATCACTGGGGGTTTATCGGTTGCACTTGGGTCATCGTCATCCAAAATCCGGTGCGCCGGGCCTTCGAGGTCATCGAATTGCCCGGAACGCACCGCAAGAAAGAAAATCGCAACGGCTACGGTGACAAACAGCAGTGCCAGCGGAATCATTAAATACAAAATCGACAGCATCAGGCACCCACCGCCGGGTGTGGAGACACCGAGTCACTTGCCGCCGGTTCAGCGGCGACCGACGAATTATGGCGACTCAGGCGTAAGGCATTGAGCACCACAACTAAAGAACTCAGCGACATACCAATCGCAGCCATCCACGGCGTGAGATAACCCATTACGGCTAACGGCAACACCGAGATGTTATAAGTCAGCGAACAGACGATGTTTTGGCGAATAATCCGCAATGTACGCCGCGCGGTACTCACCCCATCCAGCAAGCGCTGTAAGGCACCGGACATGAGCACCATATCGGCACTGCTGCGGGCGATGTCGGTGCCATCCCCCATGGCAATGGACACCTGAGCACGAGCCAGCACCGGGGAATCGTTCACCCCGTCGCCAATCATCGCCACCACCTTGCCCTGCTCTTGCAGCTCAGTAAGCCGCACAAGTTTATCCGCCGG
Source organism: Candidatus Competibacteraceae bacterium (assembly GCA_007120095.1). Classification (GTDB taxonomy): domain Bacteria; phylum Pseudomonadota; class Gammaproteobacteria; order Competibacterales; family Competibacteraceae; genus SKOM01. The sequence continues at coordinate 688 of SKOM01000242.1, forward strand.
ACTCATACCGCCTTGATAGTCAGTAATCCCCAGTTGTTCCGCCACTCGTGCTACAGCGGCCGGGGTATCACCACTGAGAATTTCCAGACTCATGCCCATACGCCGCAAACCCGCGATGGCCAGCCCGACCTGCGGGCGTAACTCATCGGTCAAGGTGAACAGCGCCAGAATCCCATGCTCATCACCCAAAGCCACGGTGCTCGCGCCCGCCTGCTCGGCAGCGGCCGGTATCGGGGTATCACTGAGGGCGCAGACATAGGCCGGACTGCCCACCCGATAACACGTCCCATCAATTAAACCCTCGACCCCGGCACCCGGCGTAGCATGGATGGTAGAGGCCGACCAAGGGGATTCAGTAGTGGCCGCCAACACCGCTTTAGCTATCGGATGTTCGGAACGGGTTTCCAGGCCCGCAGCAATAGCCAGGCATTGACTTTCAGAACGATCCCGCAACACCTTTACCTTGGCCAGATGCAGTTTGCCCAGGGTGAGAGTGCCGGTTTTATCAAACACGATATGATCCACCCGCGCCAGGGTTTCCAAAGCATGGCCGCGGGTCACCAGCAAGCCCAGACGCGTCAAGGCACCCGTGGCTGCGGTTAAGGCCGTCGGAGTAGCCAAGGACAAGGCGCAGGGGCAGGTGACCACCAGCACCGCCAGCGTAATCCAGAACGCATCCTGCGGCGCGTATTGTGACCAATACAAAAAGACCGCCAGCGCAATCAATAACACCGTGCCGACAAAATAACCAGCCACCCGATCAGCCAGCCGCGCTAACCGGGGTTTTTCCATCTGCGCTCGGGCCAATAAACGATTCATGGTTGCCAGCACCGTCGCCTCACCGATCTGTTCGATGCGCAGCAACAGCGGGCTTTCCACGTTCACCGTGCCGCCGATCACCGAATCCCCTGGACACCGGGTGCGCGGCAGACTCTCACCGGTCAGCAAGGCTTCATCGACTGAACTGTTGCCTTCCTCAACCCGCCCATCCGCAGGCACGGTTTCACCGGGGCGCACCAGCACTTGATCACCGCGTTGTAGCTCAGTTACGGGAATGATCTCCTGACCGTCAGCGGTGATGCGGGTGGCCATAGCGGGCAGCAGGCGGCTCAGGTCTTCGCTGGCCGCCGCAGCACGATGGCGGGCGTTCATCTCCAGGAACCGGCCCAACAGCAATAAGAAGGTGAACATCACTACGGAATCAAAATACACCTCATGGCCGCCGTATACCGTCACCCAGCAACTGACCAGATACCCCGAACCGACGGCAATCGCTACAGGTAAATCCATGACCAACTGTCCCTGACGCAGCCCTTTCCACGCATTGAGGAAAAACGGCACTGCGCTGTAAAACACCACCGGAGTGGCGATGATTAAACTTATCCAGCGCAGAAAATCGCGGGTGGCGGTATCCATATCCTGATAGACACCCGCATACAGCGCCACGGCAATCATCATCACCTGCATCATGCCAAAACCGGCCACGGCGATCCGGGTCAGCGCCCGGTTGCGCTCACGGCGCAAGCGCTGCTCCTGTTGGCGCGGATCGTAAGGCCAGGCGGCATAACCAATATCCGTCAAACGGGTCAGCAATTCGCTGAGGCGCACCCGTTGCGGATCCCAGACCACCCGAGCGCGGCGAGTGGTGAGATTCACGTCGAATTCCAGTACACCGGGCTGGCGTTTTAAACCCTGCTCACAGCGGCGCACACAGCCGCCACAGTGCAGCCCTTCTAACACCAGCGAGGCTTCACACACGCCATCGCTGCGGGTCTCGATAAAGCGCTTCTGCAGGCTAGGATGATCATAAACCGCTAATTGTTCGGGATGGGGTAGGCTCAAACTGGCCATAGTCGGACACTCCTATCAACCTGGATTCAACACCGTGCTGCCGTTACCCGGCACCCGCAAGCGCCCTTTCAGCCGCCACGCCTGGTCTTCAGGCTCCACCATGACTCGCCAGTGGGCATTACGCGGTTGATTGATCATCCCGAATAAGGCACCGGATAGATCGCGGTATAACACCCCTTGCAGATCATAGTGGGCGCGGGTGGGGTGTAAAAGATAGAGCTTGACCTGGGTCACCCCAGCGGCTACCTCCGGTAAATGCAGACTCACCGTGCCGTTGTCAGTATCCAGATTCAGCTCACCGAGCAAACCCATCTGCTCAGCCTGGCGCTGGCGCGCCATATCCTGATTGATGGCACGCCCTTGCTTATAGTAATCATCGACGACTAAACCATCGGGGTCTAAAATTGCAAAATACAACAGAGTAAAACCAATCACCATGGATGCTAACGGCATACCGATCAGCACCCATGGCCAGCCTTGTTTATACCAGGGGGGAATGTTCATCGTCACTTGTGAGTCCTCATCAGCGCATTACCGGACCGATAAACCGTGACCGGGTTTGCGCCTGTAAATTGGGGTCGTCAATGGATTGAATGCGGAACAGAACCTCATTGCTGGTGGTAGTAAGATGGATGGGATCAACCCGCAAACTGACGGGCACATCGAGAATCTCGCCCGGAGAGACCCGAAATTCGCTGCGATCTGTGACTAA
>SKOM01000083.1 GCA_007120095.1 Candidatus Competibacteraceae bacterium
CCACTTGCGATGTTCTCTGTCACCCTGCCGTTAAACTGCTTTTAGCAGCTCTTAAACCTGCTCATCCTGAGCAGATGTGAAAACTTTTAATCGAGAATTAAAGAACAGTTGCTAGCTCCTCTGTTAACTGCCGAATAATCGGCCTCGGGTCGTTCGTGATGAATGGATGATGCAAGACGAATTAGGCTAAGGTCATGATGAGCGTGGGTCGAGCGCCCGACAATCATCAATAATCCAGCCAATAGTGATTTGTGCTCCCTTTCTCAGCGAAGCATGGCCCTGTGAATTAGGGATTTTGACAATGAATTCATCATTACCGCAGGCGTTGATCCGCGTCCGGATATGATCCCCGAGATAGATCAATTCTTCCACCCGAGCCTCAAAAACATTGGGTACCGTACCCGGCTCAGGATTGATACGCACCCGCTCGGGGCGCAACGACAAGGTCGTTCGTTCACCGACACCGCCGACATTAACCCGTAAGGCCTGAACGATATCACCGTTGGCTAAACGTACCGTGCAGTTGTCACCGTTCGATTCAGTGACCTGACCATGCAGCTGGTTATTCTCGCCGATGAACTGCGCGACGAACGCATTGCAAGGGCGTTCATAAAGATCAGCCGGTGAGGCCAGTTGCTGAATAATCCCATCGTCAAACACCGCGATGCGGTCGGACATGGTGAGGGCTTCAGACTGATCATGGGTCACATAGACCACGGTCACCCCCAGATTATCGTGAATATGCTTGATTTCATACTGCATATTTTCCCGCAACTGCTTATCCAGTGCGCCAAGAGGTTCATCCATTAATACTAAATCAGGTTCAAACACCAAAGCGCGGGCCACAGCGATTCGTTGCTGCTGGCCACCGGAAAGTTGCGCGGGACGGCGGTTGCCGAATTCACCCATTTTGACCATGTCCAGAACCCGTTGTACCTTGCGCTTGATGGTATCCTTAGACATACGGCGCACTTCAAGCGGAAAAGCCAGGTTCTCGGCCACAGTCATATGCGGGAACAGGGCGTAATTCTGGAACACCATACCGATGCCGCGTTTGTGCGGAGGGACATGGTTAATCGGTACCTTATCGAGCAGAATATCACCGTAAGTTGCGGTTTCGAAACCGGCCAGCATCATCAGGCACGTTGTCTTGCCTGAGCCACTGGGGCCGAGCATGGTCAGAAATTCGCCACGGGCAATATCGAGATTCAGGTTTTTGACGACCAGGGTTTCGCCGTCATAGCTTTTTTGCACCCCGTTGAACTGGACGTAAGCCTCGGCGTTTCCGTCAGTCATGAGGATTTCTGACGCTCCTTGGTTAGGTTCGGATAGTGATCATTACTAGTAGTCGCTAAAAATTGTAAGCAGATAATCGAACGCGGCACAAGTCGCCTCTTGGTCGTGACAACATAACGGATGCATCAAGCAAAAAGTGTTCCGCCATTTTAAAACAATGAGTTAACGAGAAATTAGCAAGCGGGTATTATTTTTTTGCACCGTATTGGAACGAGGCGCACTATAATAAAGCAAAAGGGAGGCAAAACCACCTTCCACCTTAATCCATTCCGTTTAAGTCACTTAATTTGCAATATCAAGTGGTTATGGAAACGATTTTACCGCTTAGCCTGGATCAGCGTACCGACGCCTTCATCCGTAAACAGCTCCACCAGCACGGCATGTTCCAAGCGTCCATCAATAATATGCGCCGCCCGCACCCCCGTCTGTACGGCATCCAGGGCGCAGCGAACCTTCGGCAACATGCCGCCGGAGATCGTGCCGTCGGCAATCAGCGCCTGGACTTGTTTCGCATTGAGTCCGGTCAGTAATTGTCCCTGTTGATCGAGCAGGCCGGGGGTGTTGGTGAGGAGAATCAGTTTTTCCGCCATCAGCACTTCAGCCATACGCCCGGCGACTAAATCGGCGTTGATATTGTAAGCATGGCCGTTCTCACCAACGCCAATCGGCGCGATAATCGGAATGAAATGATCGCGGGTCAGCATTTCGACAATGGATTTATCAATGCTGGCGACTTCACCGACATGGCCGATGTCAATGATTTCCGGTGCATCCAGTTCGGGGGCATCGCGAGTGAGGGTAAGTTTACGGGCGCGGATTAAGTCGCCATCTTTGCCCGTTAAGCCCACGGCACAGCCGCCGTGGCGATTAATATTGTTGACAATTTCTTTATTAACTAAGCCGCCGAGCACCATTTCCACCACATCCATGGTTTCGCTGTCGGTGACCCGCATCCCTCCGACAAATCGGGTTTCCTTACCGAGCGCTTTCAATAACTTCCCGATCTGTGGCCCGCCGCCGTGTACCACGACGGGATTAATGCCTACGGTTTTCATCAACACCACGTCGCGGGCAAAACTGGATTTCAGCTCAGCGTTTTCCATGGCATTGCCGCCGTATTTAATCACCACGGTGCGCCCTGCGAAACGCTGGATATAGGGCAGGGCTTCGGTGAGGATTCTTGCTGTTTCAAATGCTTCTTGCTGATTCAGTGCCATTGTAATGTAATGCCTTATAACGTGTTTTTCAAATTAAAGCCGACCTGAATGACCAAAACCGCCGCTGCCACGGTCGCTGTCGGTGAAGGTATCGACGGGCTCAAAGTCCGCTTGCACCACCGGTACGATAATCAGTTGCGCCAGGCGTTCACCGACTTCAATGGTGAACGCCTGTGAGCCGCGATTCCAGGCAGAAATCAGCAGTTCCCCCTGATAATCGCTGTCAATTAAACCGACAAGATTGCCCAAGACAATGCCCTGTTTATGGCCGAGGCCGGAGCGCGGCAGAATCAGTGCCGCATAGCCCGGATCACCGATGTGCAAGGCCAGGCCGGTGGGAATGAGATGACTGGCGCCCGGTTCGAGGGTTAGGGCCTCGTGCAGATAGGCGCGTAAATCCAGCCCGGCTGATCCCGACGTGGCGTAGTGGGGTAAAGGAATATCCCGGCCCAGGCGGGTATCGAGAATTTTAAGCTGTACTTTGAGCATGATAACGTTCTGCAATCAGGGTGATCAAATCCACGGCCAATTGTTGTTTACTCGCCAAGGGCAGGTGGCGTTCGCCGTCGCGCCATAAAACGTGCAAGGCGTTCGTGAGGCTGTTAAAGCCCCGGTCACTACCGCCGACGTGGTTGGCGGCGATAAGATCGAGGTTTTTGTCGATCAGCTTACGGCGGGCGTAGTCCAGTACCGCATCGGTTTCCGCCGCGAAACCGACACAGAACGGACGGTGGGC
>SKOM01000003.1 GCA_007120095.1 Candidatus Competibacteraceae bacterium
CGTCGGCGTTCCCAGGATTCCTGTTCTTGCGCTATCTGTCGGACAATTACGAGCAGGTAGCAAAGGTCGAAGCCCTCAACCAAAACAAGGGCGGGCTGACGCAGTTACGGACGGCGTCGGAGCGTGGAACGACAAGACGGATGTCATCCCTAGTTGATCTATCGGAAAAATAGGCAGAACTGCCGAGAACCATGCGGTTCTCATGTCCAGAGCACAGGGCGAATAACTATAGTCTCAATGATCGTCCAGCAAGATGCTATTGCAGGTCGATTCGATAATGGCAAGATCCTTACACCAAGCAGTGGATGTCAGGCCAAAGCGAACATCACTCAATATTTTGCACCTGCTCGCGCATCTGCTCAATCAAGACTTTAAGATCAACCGCGGCGCGGGTGGTGTCGGCATCGGCTGATTTGGACGATAAGGTATTGGCTTCACGGTTCAACTCCTGCATCAGGAAATCCAAACGCCGCCCGACCGGCTCGCGGCGTTGTAATACCGATTGAATTTCATTGATATGGGCATCCAGCCGATCCAGCTCTTCATCAACATCCAAACGCTGCACGGCCAGGGCGAGTTCTTGCTCTAAACGACCGGGATCCGCATCGACATTAAGATCGGCTAAACGACTCAGCAGTTTCTCCCGCTGGCAGGTTAATACTTCAGGACGCCGCTGCCGCACCTGGGCGACAATATCGGCCATGGTCGCACAGCGTCGCTCAATCAAATGCTGGATGCGTCGGCCTTCACGCTGGCGGGTGGCGATTAAATCATCTAAAGCGGTTTCTAATCCGGCTAAGGCTTCGGCCAACAGCGGCTGGGTTTGCGGTTCCGGTTCGCTGACCACCCCCGGCCAGCGGAAAATTTCGGCCAACGGCACAGGAGCAGGCGCCGGTGCCAGGGAGCGTAGCTCCTCGGCCACAGCGATTAGACGTTCGGCCAGTGGTCGATTCAGGCTTACCGTGGTCACGGCCTGCTCACCGCCGTGAAATTTGAGCGTGCAATCCAGTTTGCCCCGATCCAGGCGGGCGCTTAAGCGTTCCCGCACCTTAGGCTCCAAAACACGCAACGCCTCGGGCAGCCGCAATGACAGTTCAAGATAGCGGTGATTCACCGAACGCAGCTCCCAGCTTAACGTGCCCCACTCGGTGAGTTGCTCACTGCGGGCAAAGGCGGTCATGCTCAACATAGTCGGGTAACTCATTGGCAACAAAAGTTCATGGTATACCGATCACCGCAGCGGTGAAAGTCATGGTTCCGCGAGTGATGGCGTTTGTTATACTGCCCGCCTTGTTAACTGACGATGCTAAGGAAACGGTATGCGCCCAAGTGGCCGCGCTTGTGATCAATTGCGCCCTATTCAAATGATGACTGCTTACACCAAACACGCTGAAGGCTCCGTGTTGGTTGCCTTTGGCGATACGCGGGTACTGTGTACGGCCAGCGTTGAGGAACGGGTGCCGCCTTTTCTCAAAGGCAGTAAACAAGGCTGGGTGACCGCTGAATACGGCATGTTGCCGCGGGCGACCAATACCCGCAATCCCCGCGAGGCCAGCCGTGGCAAGCAGGGAGGGCGTACGCTGGAAATTCAACGCTTGATCGGTCGGGCGCTGCGCTCGGTCGTGGATCTGACCGCCTTAGGCGAACGCACCATTACCCTCGATTGTGATGTGATTCAGGCAGATGGCGGTACCCGCACCGCGGCCATTACCGGCGGTTTTGTCGCCCTGGCCGAGGCCGTTCGGGTATTGATTAAACAGAAAAAGATCAGAAAAAACCCTCTGCACGGACAAATCGCAGCGGTTTCCGTCGGCATTTATCGTGGCCAGCCGGTGCTCGATCTCGACTACGCCGAGGACTCCGAAGCCGAAACCGATATGAATCTGGTGATCAACGATGCCGGTGCCTATGTCGAACTTCAGGGCACCGCCGAAGGTCATGCCTTTCGCCATGAGGAATTATTAACCCTGCTGGAATTAGGGCGGACAGGCGTTGCCGAACTCCTGGTCGCCCAACGCCAGGCTTTAAAATTGAGCTCGGATCAGGCCCGCACACCATGAGCACACTGATACTCGCCAGCAGCAACCCCGGAAAAATAAAAGAATTCAGTCAATTACTCAGCGCTTGGGCGATTGATGTGCGCCCACAGTCCGAATGGGCCGTACCTGAAGTCGCCGAAACCGGGCTGAGTTTTGTGGAAAATGCCTTAATTAAAGCCCGTCATGCCAGCCGCCACGCGGGCCTGCCGGCGCTGGCGGATGATTCCGGCCTGGTGGTCGACCGCCTCAACGGGGCACCTGGGCTGTATTCCGCCCGCTATGCGGGGGCCGATGCGGATGACGCCGCTAATCGGCGCAAGCTGTTGGCGGCACTGGCCGATGTGCCTGACACCGCCCGCAGCGCCCGGTTTGTGTGTGTACTGGCCCTGGTGCGCCATCCGGATGACCCTCTGCCGTTGATTTGCCAAGGCGAATGGGCGGGGCGCATTGCCCATGCTGAACGCGGTGAGCACGGCTTTGGCTATGACTCGCTCTTCGAATTACCTGAGCGCCAATGTACCGCTGCCGAACTGGCACCCAGCGAAAAGCAGCGCCTCAGCCACCGCGCGCAAGCCCTGCACCAGTTACAACAACGACTGACTCATAATCCCCACTGGCTGGCTCCGGCGGCTGTGCCAGAACACCGTCCTGATACGAATTAACCCCTCAGAGTTTTCCCGATGAGTATTCAACCCCAGATCGATCAGCCCACCGTGCCGCCTGAATTACTGGCGATATTGCAACAGCAGTTCGGCGAACGGCTAAGTACCCGCAGAGCCATTCTCGAACGCCATGGCAAGGACGAGTCATTTCATCCGGGGGCACCACCGGATGCCGTGGTCTTTGCCCACAGCAGCGAAGAAATCAGCACGGTGATGAGCCTGTGCCAACAGTATGGCACACCGGTCATCCCCTTCGGCACCGGCACCTCTCTCGAAGGCCAGATTGCCGCCCTCCACGGCGGGGTATGCATCGATCTCAGCCAAATGAACCAAATTTTACGGGTCAGTGTGGACGATCTCGATTGCACCGTGCAAGCCGGGGTGACCCACAAACAACTGAATATCTACCTGCGCGATACGGGGCTGTTTTTCTCGGTCGATCCAGGGGCGGACGCCTCGCTCGGCGGTATGGCCGCGACCCGGGCGTCGGGCACCAATGCCGTGCGCTACGGCACCATGAAAGACGTGGTGCTGGGGCTGACCGCTGTGATGGCCGATGGCCGTGTTATCCGCACCGGCGGGCGGGCGCGGAAATCCTCAGCCGGTTATGACCTCACCCGTCTGTTAGTCGGCTCGGAAGGCACATTGGGGATTATCACCGAACTGACGCTGCGTCTGTATGGCCAGCCCGAGGCCGTATCGGCTGCCGTGTGCCCGTTTCCAGATTTGCGTGCTGCGGTTGATGCCGTGATTCAGATTATTCAGTCAGGCATTCCGGTCGCGCGCATTGAACTGCTGGACGCGCTGACCATGCGGGCGATTAATCGCTGGTCAAAACTCGACTACCCGCAAACCCCGACGTTATTTTTTGAGTTTCACGGCAGTCATAACAGCGTGACCGAACAGGTCGAGCAGGTGCGTGAGATTACCACAGAATTTGGCGTCAGCGACTTCCGGTGGGCGGTGCATGAAGAAGACCGCAAGGCATTATGGCAGGCACGCCATGATGCCTATTACGCCTCACTGGCTTTGCGGCCGGGGTGTCAGGGATGGCCCACCGATGTCTGTGTGCCGATTTCGCGCTTAGCCGACTGCATCCTCGAAACCCAGGCAGATTTAAACTCATCAACCCTGTTAGCGCCATTGGTCGGCCATGTCGGTGATGGTAATTTCCATCTGGTCTATGTGCTCAACCCCGATGATCCCGCTGAATTGGCTGAGGCTGAACGGGTGAATGCCCGGCTGGTGCAGCGGGCGTTATCCATGGGTGGCACTTGCACTGGTGAGCATGGCGTGGGCTATGGCAAGCTGCCTTTTCTAGCGCAGGAACACGGTGAGGATACCCTGGCTGTCATGCGGGCGATTAAGCAAGCACTGGATCCACAGCAGTTGCTTAACCCCGGCAAACTCGTTCCAATGTGACGGTTGCGTAGGCATGAGCACCACAACCGAATCACCCCATGTAGACCTCCTGCAAGCGGCACTGAGTGATACGTCACGGCCATTGCTCGCCGGGATTGAGCATTTATCCAGCATTGACTCCACTAATAATTATCTATTAGCAGCGGCCGAAACCGGCCAGGCCAGCGGCAGCGTCTGTCTCGCCGACCATCAAACTGCTGGACGTGGCCGCCGCGGTCGCCACTGGATTTCCCCACCCGGCGGTAATCTGTATTTATCGCTGCTGTGGCGTTACCCTGACCCACCACCGCACTTAGCCGGTCTAAGCATCGCCACCGGTTTGGCCGTAGCTCGCACTCTGCGGGATCTCGGGGTCCGCGCCATTCAACTCAAATGGCCTAACGATGTGCTGTGGCAGCGGCGTAAACTCGGCGGACTGTTGCTAGAAACCCGCAGCGGCTCGGAGTGTGTGGTGGTTGCAGGCATTGGCTTAAATTTACGCATGCCGCCCCAGCATACGGCTATCGATCAACCATGGACGGATTTAACCACGATCCTGGGTGAGTGCCCACCCCGTCCGCTACTAGCTGCCGAGTTACTCAACCGGCTGTTACCGTTGTATCACCATTATCCCCAGCAGCACGAAGATTTTGCCGCTGCCTGGGCGGAGTTCGATGCCCTGGCCGATCAGGCCATCTGCATTGATTATCAAGGGCAACCACTACAGGGCATCGCCCAAGGTGTTGATCAAGAAGGTCAACTATGTGTCGCTACTGTCCAGGGGTTACGGACATTCAGCAGCGGCGAAGTCACCATCCGGAGCGCTCGATGAATTTACTGGTGGATATCGGCAATACCCGATTGAAATGGCTGGCGATAGAATCCGGATTGGTCATCAACCGTGGCCATCTGCTGCATCAAGGCATTGATCCCAAGCTCTGGGGGGACCGGCTATGGAGCCATCTACACCGTCCCCGACAAATTGTGATTGCCAATGTAGCCGGCCCGGAAGTCGCCTGGGCGCTGGACAGTTGGTGTTTGCAACATTGGGCGCTACGTCCACAGCTGATTTATTCGCAAGCGCAGCAATTTGGCATTCACAACGCCTACACTGTCCCGGAAAGCCTGGGGGTGGATCGATGGGCGGCGATGATTGGCAGCCACCACCTGGTCAGCAGCCACTGCACGGTGGTCGATTGCGGCACGGCAGTGACCATCGATGCCTTACGCGCTGATGGTCAGCATTTAGGCGGGGTGATTATTCCGGGTTTGCGGTTAATGCACGAAGCGCTGTTTCGCAAAACCAGCCAGATTGTTGAACAGGAATTGGGCGATATCGTATTCTTAGGGCGCAACACCCGCGACTGCATCTGGGGAGGTAGCGTCTATGCGATTGCCGCGACTATCGACCGAATCACCGAGCACATGGCTCAGCAACTGGGTGGCAAGGTACACCACCTGCTGACCGGCGGTAATTCCGCCGCCCTGCTGCCCTTTCTGCAACGCCAGGACTACCGCCTGGAACCGGATCTGATTTTTGCCGGTCTGCGCCACTATTTAGACAATGAACAATCGCTTGACGAACAAACTCCTCGTCAAGCCAGTGCCGCCCGTTAAGCGCCCCTAACGTGGCATGAAGCGCACATTATCTTGGGCAAATACTGTTTTTGCCCAAATGAACCCCCTGACCGTAATCAATCGCCAGGCTTAAATTCGCTACTGCAGCATTTTCGGTGAGTTCAAAGTCTGGCAGGCCCGGTGGAAGCTTAGCCGCCGTTGTGCCGAGAATCCATAATATGACGCAAGGCATAGGACACTGCTGCCACAGTATGCACAGAGTGGTTAGGCAAGCGTTACGCCAAATAGAGGTGATAGAGAGAGGAAACAACACACTGGCCGTGACCCTCACAACGGTCACGGCCATTCATTTAGCCTTTAATAAGGCGTGAGGCTTATTTCGCTGCAGTCAGCATATTGCGACCGATCAGCATTCGCTGTAACAAGAACATGGCAATACCCACAGTGATACCGATTACATCGGTAAACCATTGGCCTTCAATCATCATCAAGGCCGTTGCCAGCAGAACCACTCGCATGGCGATATGCAGCTTGCCGAAGAACCAGCCTTGTACTGCTGCGGCCAGCAGGAAGATGCCGAGGGATGCTGTGACAAACACTTGTATAATCTTGAATGTTGTGCCATCCATTAACAGCGCCGGGCTGTAGAAGAACATAAACGGCACGATAAAGGCAGCCAGCCCCAGCTTGAACGAGGTCACCGAAGTGGCCATGGGATTAGAACCGGCAATCGCTGCCCCTGCATAAGCGGCCAAAGCCACCGGGGGGGTAATCGCTGAAACCACGGCGAAATAGAAAATAAAGAAGTGAGCAATCAGGGGTTCGACGCCGAGTTGAATCAAACCCGGCGCAACCACCGCCGCCGCCACCGCATACGCTGCCGTGGTCGGCATGCCCATACCAAGAATGATCGACAAACACATGGTAAAGAACAGCGCCAGCGGCTGACTGGTTTCGGCCACAGCCAGCAACAATGACGAGAACCGGGCACCGACACCGGTCAACGAAATCACCCCGACAATAACCCCGGCTGCCGCACATACCGCAATGATCTGGATCGACATCTGGGCGGCACGGTTAAAAGCGCGAATAATCGACACCGGCCCCATGCGATAGGGGGTCAGCCAACTGACCACCGCTGCACTGGCCATGGCCAGCGTACCGGCGCGAATCACCGAATAGCCCATAAACAGGGCACCGATGAGCATGACAATCGGGATAAACAAAAACGCCTGTTTCAGCATTTTCCGCAGCACCGGCAGTTCATCGGAACGCATACCGCGCATACCGGTCTTGGCCGCTTCGAAATCGACCATAAAGAACACGGCGGCAAAATACAGAATCGCTGGAATAACCGCCGCCGCCGCGATTTCCGTATAAGGAATACCCGTGACTTCAGCCATAATGAACGCGCCTGCACCCATAATCGGCGGCATAATCTGCCCGCCGGTGGAGGCAGCGGCTTCTACCGAGGCGGCAAACTTGGGTTGATAACCGACGCGCTTCATCAGCGGAATGGTCAAGCTGCCGGTGGCCGCGACATTACCCGCCGAGGTGCCGTTAATCATGCCCATGAGGCCGGAGCCAAAAATAGCGACTTTTGCCGGCCCGCCACGGCTCCGCCCAGCGGCTGCAAAAGCGAAATTAACAAAATATTCGCCGACCCTGGACACTTGTAAAAACGCCGCGAAGACGATAAACAGGATAATATAAGTGCTCGACACCGCTGTAGTCGGCCCGAGAATACCGCTGTCGGTATAGAGATAAGTAAAGAAACGGTCGATGGAATAGCCTTGGTGGCGGAGGAATCCCGGCAGGAACGGTCCAATGAAGGTGTAGGTAATGAACACCCCGGCGATAACGACCAGGGCCATACTTGCGACCCGTCGGGTCAGCTCTAAAATCAATACGGTACCCACCATAGCGACCCAGAAATTTTGCGGATCGGCAAAGCGGGTTCCGGCACGCATGCGCAGACCAAGATTATCCAGCGAGAACACCAGATAGCCGGCTACCGCAATCGCAGCACCAATTAACGCCCAATCCCACCAGGCGATGCGTTTGGACGGGCCATTGAAAAACCAGCTAGCCAAGAGCGCCAATCCTGTAGCGACCGCCAGGGGAATGCCGTAGTAGGCAAATACCCACTCGGGCGGGCGGGTAATCCCATTAAGATGCCACTGGGCAAACGCATAAACCATGCAGAACAGTGGCCAGGCCAGTGTCCCCAGTACCACCGTGGCTAACAGGCGTTCTGGCAGATTGATATGTCGTGGTGAAGGATGGTCACTGAATGTCCACGCTGCCATCGAGGCGAAACCCAGCACCAAGCAACCGGCAATATGTACAATCCGGTATGTCCAGGTTTCAATAGGGTAGATATTGAGGCTGATTAAATGAAACGCCACATAGGCCACGCCCAGCCAAAACAACAGCAAGCCTTGCCATCCGCTTAAATTACGCTGATTGGCGACGGTTGGTTCGTCATCGATGCCTTGGGCGATGACGCGTTGTTCCTCCGATTCCCCGGCCATGAGATCGGTCCTCCTCCGTAGTTGTTTGCGAACAAACGGGCCGGTGCCGTACTGACCGCACCGACCCTTAGCACCCGTTAACCTCTCAGGTTATCCGGGATCTCATAGCCATTTTCCTCGAACCAGCGGACAGCGCCAGGGTGAAACGGCAGGAAATTATTGTGAATGTAATTTTCCGGCAAAGTTTCTTCGGCGGAACGGTGGATACCCATCATGCGGTCGTTATTCTCCATGACGGTTTTAACGATGCCATATACGAGGCTCTCGGGCATATCGGCGTTAGCCACGGCGAAGTTCCACATCGACACCGTTTCGATGTCCTCAGCAGGGGTGCGATAGGTTCCTGCCGGAATGGTAAAGGGTGATACTGGGTGATTCTCCGTCAATACGGCAATTTGCTCTGCAGTGAAACCAAAAATATTCACATTGGCTTGGGCTTCTAATTCACTGAAAGCCGCGATGGGAATACCCGCTGCAAAGGCGAATACATCAAGCAGGCCATCCTGCATCTGGCTGGCCTGGTCACCGGCACCGCCATAGCGAACTTCGACATTGGCCCCGAGATCATTTAAAAACCGTGGAAAATATGTACCAGGGGTACCACCACGCGGCCCCACACCGACGCGCAAACCGGGATTGTCAATGATGTCCTGTACAGAGCTGATGCCGGAGCGTTGTAAGGCAACAAATGAAAACGGGGTTTCATACATCGGGAACATGGCGCGCAATTGATCATGCGGCAAACCCGGTGCAAGCTCGCTGTCACCATTCCAAGCGTCGAAAGCCGGCCCCATGGTGACCATACCAAAATCCAAATCACCGGTATGCACCAAGGCCGCATTCTGCACCGGCCCCTGGGTCACCTCGGAACTGGTGTTGATGCCGAGCATCTCGCCAACCAGATTGGCCCAGCCGGAACCGTAGATGTAATACGTGCCCCCCTGGCTGGCGGTACCCACCGAGATATTACTCGGCCAGTCGCCGTGTTCGTGAGCCAATGCGGTGCCACTGATTAAAGCCGCACCCGCCACGAGGGTGGTTAGTGTACGCAGAGAAAACCTCATGGAATAACCTCCTTCAGCTATTGATTTTTGAATGACCCGGTCGGCTATGAATCATAAATTACACCGACCTTAATGCGAAAAATAACATAATTTGCAGCAAATATCGCCATACTTTCACACCCATTAAGTAATCGAACCGCTTGCAGTCCTTCCCGATCACCAGTCCGGTCCACTTGGCAAACCGTCTCCTTTCGGTGCATGATCTCTAGATTATTGACATTTTAATGACGATTACCCAAAACCCATGGCTCGTACCGGTATTACGTTTGACGATGTGGCGCGCAGCGCGAACGAATTATTATCCCGCGGGGAAAATCCCACCATTCAGCGGATTCGTGAACAACTGGGCAGTGGTTCCAATACCACGATTGCCAATCATTTACGCCGCTGGCAGCAGGCGCGACGCGAGGCCAGTGTGCCCGCCTTACCACCCACCGTACCTGAAGGTCTGATGCCGGCCCTGGAGACGTTCTGGCAGGCAGCCACCCGCGAGGCCCATGCCCTGTTTGAGTGGGAGCGTGAGGCATTTCGCAGCGAATTGGAAACAGCGCGTTTAGCGCAAGAAGACGCGCAGTACAGTTTGCAGCGACTGGAGCAAGCTCACAGCGAGCTCACCCAGCAATTAGCTGAAATCACTGACAAGCTGGCAGAGCAAATCCATGCTGTAGAACAAGAGCGCAGTACGCGGCAAACGCTGGAAACCGAACTGCATACTGCCGCCGAACGCCACAATGGTTTGGAATCATTGCTGAGCGAGGCGCGTGCGGCGGCTGAAGCACTGGAAATCCGGCACCGCGACGAACTGGCGACTTGGCAAAGCCAGCAAGAGCAACGCATGCTGGACGAACGCCAGCATCATGCCGCTGAGATCAAGCGTTTGCTGGAACTGGTGGAATACACCCGCGACCAGGCCCAGCAGGCGCAACAACAGGCTCATGCAGAACTGGATCAAACCCGGCAGCGCTGGACGCAAGTGGCGCAGGAGCGCGAACAACGGGTCACGGAGCAACTTCAGGCCTTAGAAGCGATTTGTCAGCAAGAACGCGACGCCCGCCACAGCAGTGAACAGCGCTATGCCGAGTTGCGCGGACGGGTGGCTCAGCAGGCCGAATTGTTACAGCGCTTAGAGCAATCCGCCGCTGAGTCACACCAACGCGAGCTGGAACTGAGCCGGGAAAACGAGCGATTGCATCAGCAATTGACTCAGAGCGACGAGACTGTCCAACAACTGCGCGAGTTGCTGGACGGCCACACGGAGTCAGAACCGCGCCGCGATAATTAACGCGGTTGGCATTACGATACGGCCTTCAATGCACCACCGCAGCTTGATCCCTGACCGGCGGTGCAACCAAAACAATGATCCGCCACAGCGATCTCGGCATTGTCCAGGGCTTGAGGATCGAAGTCGCGGATATGGGTTTTGGGTCGTCCACTGGCCGCCAGGGGGATATGCAGCATCTGGTTAAAATCACAATCATAAAGATAACCTTGCCAATCGACCGAAACCAGCGAGCGGCACATCACCCCATCCAGATTGGCGTCCTGGTGAGCCGCCCTGAGGGTGCGCATATAACTTTGATACTGTCCCTTGCGAGCCAGCGTTTTGGCGAAGCGGTTGATCGGCATATTAGTGATCGTGAACAACTGATTGAAACGTACCCCATAGGTGTGTTCCAAATGCTGATGGTAGGCGGCTTCCAGCTCCTCCTGCGGCGGCGGTAATTCAGGGCCTAGCGGGTTGTACACCAGATTTAACACCAGATTGGAACCCGGTTGACCATAGCCCAGGGCATTCAACTGCCGCAACCCGTCTAAGCTGGCCTGAAACACCCCGTCCCCACGCTGAGCATCGACGTTGTCTTCCAGATAACACGGCAGGGAAGCCACCACCTCTACGTGATGTTCGGCTAAAAACTCCGCCAGCGTCTCATAACCCGGCTGAGAGAGAATGGTCAGGTTACAGCGATCCATTACCTTGATCCCCAGCGCCCGTGCGGCTACCACCAGCTCACGAAAATGTGGATTCATCTCCGGAGCACCGCCCGTGAGATCCAGGGTCGCGATATCGGAGCGTTCGATGAAGGCTAAGACTTCTGCGACGGTTTCACCGGTCATGATTTCTTTGCGATTGGGACCAGCGTTCACATGACAGTGAAAACAGGTCTGATTACACATATAGCCGAGGTTGACCTGCAAGGTCGTTAACTGCTTGCGGGTGATCGCAGGGAAATCATTAAAACGGGGCATAAGTTCGATTTGCGCCATGGAGCCTTACCTTTACTTTAGTTTTGAGATAAATGATTGCGTCAATCCAGATACGCATACCCCCTGCAGACGGATGCAGACGGGCTATTGGCCTGCTGTTGTGAGACTGCTGACAGCAGATATGTTCCCAGTATCCTAGCTATTGCGAATTCAGGTGCTACTATTACTACCGTTTTAGTCAGTATTTCATGGTTATGTTGATGTTTTCGAAAATTTCCATCTATTTAATTAGGAGCTTATTCAATGTCTGCTTACATTCTGGTCGGCTACGACGGCAGTGAAGCCAGCCGTCGAGCCGTTGATTTCGCGGCTGCCCGTGCTAAAGGCACGGGTAATCATCTGCTGATTGCGCATATC
>SKOM01000078.1 GCA_007120095.1 Candidatus Competibacteraceae bacterium
CTACGCGGGCTGCCAGTGCTGAACGCCAAACGGAAACCCGCGCCCAAGCTGAAGCGCATTACAAAGCACGACCGTAAAACTTCAACGCTGTACTCACAGCACCGGCTCCCCCTGATGTCGAAGCGGAACAACGCCGTCAAGCCGCAGAACAGGCCGAACAGCGTCGTCAAACGACAGAACGTGCTGCGCGTGAAGCTCAACAGGCTGAACAACCTCATCAAGCTAAGAAACAACCCACTCGTGAGCTGAAGTCGCCCCCTTTTATTCATGGCTGGAACCGTGAGCACGTCCAACACCTGCAACAGGCCACAGCTCTCACCCTACAGCTTAACCCGATATTTCACGACCGGCTCCGTGATGGCCGCCCAGGCCCCCAACTGGTCATCATCCCTGCGGGGCGTTTTCTGATGGGATCGCCCGAGGATGAAGCCCAGCGCAGCAGTGATGAACGCCAACATGAGGTAGTGATCGCCCAGCCGTTCGCCTTGGGTCAGTATCCGGTGACTTTTGCTGAGCATGATCGGTTTTGCGCGGCGACGGGACGGGACAAGCCGGAGGATGAGTGCTGGGGACGTGGGCGACGGCCAGTGATTAACGTGGAGTGGTATGATGCCTTGGCCTACTGCGCGTGGTTAAGTGAACAGACCGGTCAAACCTACCGGTTACCGACTGAGGCCGAATGGGAATACGCCTGCCGAGCGGGGACGACGACACCGTTTTACTTTGGAGCAACCATTAGCACCGATCAAGCCAACTATGATGGCGATCATACCTATGGCTCAGGGCGCAAGGGTCAAAACCGTAGGCAAACCACATCAGTGGGTCAATTTTCCGCGAATACTTGGGGACTATACGATATGCACGGCAATGTCTGGGAATGGACAGATTCAACCTATGATAAGGACTACGGTGGAAACGAACAACGCTGTTCCGATGCCAAGGAATCTAAGGAATCGAGTGACCGTATAACCCATTGTGCTTTATGCTTTTACCCTTTACCGAGCGCGTAGTGATATGACAGTGAACGACCCCATCATTACGCCAAAGTCTCTCATGGAGCTCGATCACCACGCTCTTCTACAAGTGCTCAGGCGGTTTTTTGCTGAACATGGTCAAGGGCTGATCTGCGCCTATCTGTTTGGGAGCACGGCTCGTGGCACGGCGAACACGCATAGCGATATTGATCTGGCGCTGCTATATGCCGAATCACCGCCTGACACGCTGGAGGGGCTGGGTATCGATGTCGCGGTTGCATTGCAACAGCGCTTGCACCGCCCTGTGGATTGTGTGGTGCTTAACCGAGCACCCGTGGACTTAATTCATCGGGTTTTGCGTGATGGGATACTGGTGTATGAGCAGGATCGCTCACGCCGGATTCGCTTTGAGGTGCAAGCGCGTAACGCCTATTTTGACCTGTTGCCTGTTTTACGCCAATACCGCAAAGCGCGGGACATAAAAACATGACGGACTTAGACCTTATCGAGAAAAAACTGGCTTTTATCGAAACCTGTGTGCGCGAGTTGCAACAGCTTTGCCAACCAGAACGCATCCCCGAAGATATTCGTGAGCAGCGATTTGCCGCGCATACCTTACAAATCGCCATACAGGCCGCCCAAGATATTGCCTCGCATATTGTCTCTGATGAGCGTTTAGGCGAACCCGAGACCAATCATCAACTCTTTGATCTACTGTACCGCCACGGCTGGATCAGCGCAGAACAAGTGACGATGATGCACAAGATGATCGGCTTTCGCAATACGGTGGTTCATGGCTATCAATATTTTAAACCGCTTATCTTGCAAGATATTGTGCGCCATCGCTTAGGTGATTTGCTGGCGTTCGTGGCCGCTATTCGCCGCACAATGACATCGCGCTGACGGGATATCAGCCATATCTCTACCAGAACGGTTTTAACCCACAGATGCACACGGATAGACACGGATCAGCCGTCATTCCGCTAGGGATGGCGGCCTGCTCCCTTAAAAACGTTTATACTCATTACCATGTGCATCAGGATTCACACGCATGATTAAGACCGTTAAGCAAGCCTGTCGATTTAATCCCATTATCCGGGATTACCGCATGAGTCAAGCGATTGAGAAATTGGCTGAATTGATTGGAGATCAAGGGGATGGTCGCGCATTCTTTGCCCGCAATTACATCACCCACGGCATGGAGCAACTGTTCCGCGAGGGCTTGCTGCGTCTGTCCGGCCACTCCGATCAGGCGGTGTTCGAACTCAATCAAGCGATGGGTGGGGGTAAAACCCACCTGATGATCGCTCTGGGTCTGTTGGCGCGTCATCCTCATCTGCGTTCTGAAGTCTTGCCGAGTGAACTGGCTGACCGGCTCCAGTTCGGCAGCGCCCGGATTGCCGCTTTCAACGGGCGCAATGACCCCGAACACTTTATCTGGGGTGAGATCGCCACGCAGTTGGGAGCTGGCGAAGCCATCAAACCCTATTGGGCTAACGGCCCCCGCGCAGTCGATCAGGCGGCGTGGAAAGCTCTCATCGGTGATCATCCTACCTTGATCCTGCTGGATGAACTGCCCCCCTATCTCGACAATGCCAGCACCCGCGTTATCGGCGAAGGCACCTTGGCCACTCTGGTCACTTACAGCCTGGGGACGCTGATGAGTGCCGCGCTGGAACTGCCCCACTGCGCCATCGTTATCGCCAATCTGTCAGGCAGCTACACCGCACAGACCAAGGCGCTGAAACACAGCCTGTCGAATCTACAACAAGAAACCCGCCGCCAGGCCGTGACCATCACCCCGGTACAACTGGCGGGTAATGAGATTTACGAAATTCTCAAAAAACGCCTGATTGACGAACTGCCTGGCGAGGCGGTCATTGCTGAAGTTGCCGAAGAATACGCCCAGCAGATAAAAAAGGCCGAAGACGGCGGCTATATCGTCGCCGCCAGTCTGGAACAAATCGCCGAACAGGTGCGCGAAACCTACCCGTTTCATCCCGCGTTCAAGCATCTGGCGGCGCTGTTCAAAGAAAACGAGGGGTTTCGCCAGACTCGGGGTTTGATGCAATTCACCGCCCGCTTGCTTAAAAGCATTGACCAACGCCCCAGCGACGATGTGTTCCTGATTGGGACGCAACACCTCGACCTGAACGATGATCAGGTGCGCGACGAGATCGAGCGGATTGCCCCGAAACTCGGCCCCGCCGCGAGCCACGATATTGCCGATAACGGTAACGCCATTGCCGAGA
>SKOM01000134.1 GCA_007120095.1 Candidatus Competibacteraceae bacterium
AACTGCCACATGGCGTCTAAACCGAGGCAACCGGGCATGACCGGATCACGCTCGAAATGACAGTCAAAAAACCATAAATCAGGTTTTACATCCAACTCGGCTTCCATTAATCCCTTACCAAACTGGCCACCGTCAGCACTGATGTGGGTGATGCGGTCGAACATCAGCATCGGTGGCAAGGGCAACTGAGCGTTGCCCGGCCCGAACAGCTCGCCGCGACCACAGGCCAGCAACTCATCGTAATGGTAATGATCTTTAGTGTTCAAAAGCCCATCGTCTCCGTGCGGCTGCATTAGTTTGCCGTATTGGGTTTAGAGTGAGGTAGTGCTATCGGCAACAGCAGGCGGAAAGGCAGCAGCAGCAACCACGCCATTAGCAGCTTGCAGCCCAAATCTCCAATAGCCCACGTCACCCAGGGCAACCCGGTAGCCGCAAAGGCCAAACTGAAAAACACCGCAGTATCCAAAGTTGAAGCCACGCCTGATGAAATCAGCGGTGCCTTCCACCAGCGTTGCTGACGCAGACGGTTAAACACCCAGATATCCAACAGCTGTGCGCTCAAAAACGCGGTGCCCGATGCCAGAGCAATCCGTGGCGTTGCCAACCACAATGATAACAGCACCGCCAGGACAAATCCCCAAATAACCACTTGCCGGGCTTTAACACTGCCCAGGCAACGATTAGTCAGATCGGTAACTAAAAAGGCAATGGGATAGGTCAGCGCCCCGTAGGTTAGCCAATCGTTGATGGGGAATTGCACCAGATAATTCGATGCCGTGACAACCAGCATCATTGCAACAACAGGAATCCACGGCAAATCGAGGAGGGTGCGCAACATTAACTGAGTAACCTACCGTCTATAAAGCGTAACAGTATAGCCGAAACCGGCAATGCAGAAAAACCGCCCCGTTCGACCGGAACGCTAGGATCTGTATAATGCCTGGTTAAGCGCCACATCCTGATGGTAGATATCATCGTGGAAATGCACCACGTTATGTTCATCGACCCACGCCGTCCAGTAGAACAAGTGCACTGGTATGGGTTCAGTGAGATTCACCCGTCGCTCGCGCCTTTGCTGCATTGCCCAAGTAATCCGTTCTGGCGACCAGTCTGGCTGATCATGTAATAAATATTCCGCGAGTTCTACCGGTGCATCAGTACGCACACAGCCGGAACTCAAGGCACGTTGTGAACGGTTGAACAGTGACCGCCCTGGCGTATCGTGGATGTAGACATTGTGTCGATTAGGAAACATGAATTTCACCCCGCCCAAGGCATTACGCGACCCTGGTTCTTGTCGCATCCTGAAATCGAAATTGCGTGCCGTGACCTGTTGCCAATCCACCGTCCCCGGATCAATTTCCTGCCCTGCCGAAAAAATACGAATGCGATCAGCCTGTAAGGCATAAGGATCACGCTGCAACAAGGGTAATTTGTCGCGCACAGCGATGGAGCGCGGAATATGCCAATACGGGCTGAACACCAGATAGCTCATCTGTTCTGTAAATACCGGCGTCGCCCGACTGCGCTGACCGACGACCACGCGTGAATCAATGACCACTTGGCCATCTTCAATAACCCACATACGTTGAGCCGGGATATTGACCAAGATATAGCGCTGGCCTAAATCCTCAGGCAACCAGCGTAACCGCTCCAGATTAAGCTCAAGCTGATGAATTCGAGTGGTAATCGGAACATTTAAAGCGTTTAAAGTCTGCGGACCGACAACCCCGTCAACCGCTAAACCATGTCGAGCCTGAAAGCGCCGCACAGCCTGTTCCAGATCGGCGTCGAACAGTTGTTCGAAATCGGCATTGACGTGCTGAACGTGTGAGTCATCAAACGATAAATCGCCACTGGCTTGCAAACGCGCTCGCAGTGTTGCCACCCGCATGCTGTGAACGCCCACTTCGAGGTGTTCACCCACCGGCACAGTCGGCCAACCACCCTCACGGGCCAGCTGCCGATGGTGCGCCAATGTATCGCGCAGGCGAGCGTAACCGGGGTGCGATGGCAACAGTTCGCCCAAGGTTTGATCAATATCGCGTCGTTCTAACGCTGCGGTCAAAACCCGGGCTAAATCTCTGCTACGCGGTTGTAGTATCCAGCTATCATGAATCTGTCGCGGGTTCAGACGACCTGCGGTTAAATGTTCTGCATAGGTAAAAAAAGCATCACTGAGCAATAGCTCCACATCGGCAAGCTGGCGGACTGTGGGCGCGTAGGCAATACGCAGGCTGCGCAGCCGCTGTTGCAGTTCCATACGATGGTAGTCGGCAGACTGTAATCCGTCACGAGAGGCATTATCAATAACAGCGAGCAATTGTTCTACTAAACGGCCCAACTGCCCGCGCTCATCCAACCAAGCCGGCTGGTAATCACGATCTTGATAGAATATTTCCAGCCAGCGTGGCGATTGCAGGATCACTGAATCCGCTTCTACAAGTGGTGAGCGGTCACTTAAGCGGTCGCGCAGATCAGCAACCACGGTACGCACCCGCAGACCAGCATTCGAACGCTGTCCAGGGGCTAAGGTGTCGTTGTGAGCCGCTGCCAGGTGCGAGGTCCCCCCCTCGCCAGCGAAAGCGAGCGCTTGGACACTCGTTAATAACATCAGGCCAAGCCACAAACCATTGCGAGTCATTGATAAACCTCTGCTATCGCAGCGTTATAAAATGATATAGCCATATCATCACGGTATCCGCTTGGCACAGCACCACCGTGGTTGCAAAACTCACCCGGCGAGGATACGCTCACAGACTAAAGCTATGGCCAGTAATTTTTCCTCATGGCCAGGCGCTGCCATCAACATCAGCCCCACCGGCAAACCATCGGCATCAATGCCGGCAGGCAGAGTCAGTGCACACAGTCCCAGGTAATTCGCCACACAAGTATGGCTGAGGCAGGCAAAATTCTTTGGTCGGTACGTCTCCAGGCTGTTTAGGCCAGCAATCTGCGGGGGCTGGATCGGTACTGTCGGCGCAGCAATCACATCAACGCCGGCAAATCGAGCCAATGCAGTCCGCCCTAACTCAGCATGACGCCTCAGACGATTTAGGTAATCACGGGCGCTGATGGTTCCACCGTCAGCAATCCGTGAGCTGATAATAGGATCCAGCAAAGGCCGCCACTCTGGTAGCTCTGTTTCGATAAACGCATCGCATTCCGCTGAAACCACACTGCCAATTTGCAACAACTGCTGCGCCTGTTCCGCCTCTGGAAAC
>SKOM01000143.1 GCA_007120095.1 Candidatus Competibacteraceae bacterium
CTTAGCCAGCCAGCCGCCGGTGCAAGATTCAGCAGTCACCAGTCGCCAACCCCGCTCGCCCAGAACCTGACCCAGTTGCTGGGCTAGGCCATGCAAGGCCGGGTCGTCATACCCCGTGACGTTTATCGCTATAGCCATTTGCTCTGTTTTCCAGACATGAAATAGTCGTTTGCCCTCATTATCGTGGTGTAGGGGCGGTTCGCGAACCGCCCCTACAATCTATATTCCATTCGCTGCCGCCCATGGAGAGCACTGTTTTAATGTTCGGATATTTCATTAAATGGGTGTAACGCTAATCTAGCATCGGTGCCAGATAATCCAGCTTAGCCTCGACTCCCAGGTCCTCAGTCGTGATGGCCTGAGCATGACGATAGGCGTCAATGGCCATCGCAATGTACAAATCCCCGAGATTACTGCGTAACAGAGCCATATCGGCATCATTGGCGGTGTGCTCGATGGCATCATGCAGGGTTTGCAAGGCACTGGCATAATCGCCGCGCTCGACATACAACGCGGCCAGATTATTATAAGCTTCTGGCAGCGCCGGAAATAGGCGAGTCATCTGCAAAAATACGGTCTCAGCTTCCGCACGGTGGCCTTGTTCCACCAGCACCAGCCCCCTCATAAAATGAGCCTGAACATCATTAACATCCGCTGCGACTCTAGCATCCAAAGCCTCTAAAGCCGTAGCATAATCCCCCGCTTCTACCTGTTCGATAATCACTTCAAGCGGCAAGGGCCGTTCCTGGGCTACCGCCAGCGTGGCCGTGAGTAGCCATAAACTCAGTGTATAGTGAAAATAGCGCATCAATTCCACCTAAAATTTAACGTAATGTCGATCTATTATAGAACAGCTACCGCTCAACAGGGGATCAGTAACCCATCGAGTCATGGGTTGGCAATAACGAGCCCCAGACATGGCTAATCGCGTGAGCACCCGCACCGAACACACCCCCATGATGCAGCAATACCTGCGCCTTAAAGCGCAACATCCCGATATCTTGTTGCTGTATCGGATGGGGGATTTCTATGAACTGTTTTACGCCGATGCCGAACGGGCAGCGGGTTTGCTGGACATCACCCTCACCACCCGCGGCCAGTCGGCCGGGCAACCGATTCCCATGGCCGGTGTACCCTATCATGCCCTGGAAAGCTATCTGGCCAAACTGGTCAGACTGGGTGAATCGGTGGCCATTTGTGAGCAAATCGGTGATCCTAACAGCGCACGGGGGCCAGTAGAACGGCGTGTCGTGCGGATTGTAACCCCCGGTACGCTCACCGACGAAGCGCTGCTGGATGAGCGCCGCGATAATCTCATTGCCGCCCTGCACTACGGTTCGCAGCGCTGGGGTCTGGCCTGGCTGGATCTGGGTGCAGGGCGTTTTAGTCTGCAAGAGGTGGCCGAGGAAACCGAACTATTAGGCGAATTGGAGCGCTTGAGTCCGGCGGAGTTGTTAATCTCCGAGGATCTGCAACGCCCCGCAGAACTGGCCGAACGCCGCAGCTTACGCATCCAACCGCCGTGGTATTTTGATGCCGAGAACGCTCAGCGTGAGCTGTGCCAGCAGTTTCAAGTGCACAGTTTAGACGGTTTCGGCTGTCGTGGCTTAGATCCAGCGATTACCGCTGCTGGTGGTTTACTGCACTATGTGCGCGACACCCAGCGTAATGCCTTACCCCATATTACGGGGTTGACCGTAGAACCACTGGATCACGCCATCATTTTAGATGCCGCCGCCCGCCGTAATCTGGAACTGGAATACAGCCTCAGCGGCGAACCCAGCCAGACCCTGGTGGGCGTCATGGACTCCACGGCTACCCCCATGGGCGGACGTTTGCTACGCCGCTGGATTAATCGTCCCCTACGCCAGCGCAGCGTGCTACAGGCTCGGCAACAGGCACTGGCTGAGTTGCTGGACAGCCAGGCGTTCGAGCCGCTGCGGGCATTACTCAAAGGCATTGGCGATGTGGAACGGATTCTCGCCCGCATCGCCCTGCAATCAGCACGCCCACGGGATTTACTCGGTCTGCGCACCGCGTTAAGCCGCCTACCCGGACTGGCTGAATTACTAGGCGGATTATCGGCACAACGGTTAACCGAACTGGCCGCCGCCGCTGCCGAACAGCCGCAAACCCTTGAACGCTTGCAACAGGCACTGATCGATGCCCCGCCCGCCACAATTCGCGATGGCGGGGTGATCGCTCCCGGCTATGATGCTGATCTGGATAAACTACGCGACATCAGCGAAAACGCTGATGGGTATTTGCTAGAGCTGGAAACCCGCGAACGCCAGCGCACCGGTTTGGATAAACTCAAAGTGGGCTATAACCGCGTACATGGTTACTATATCGAAATCAACCGCAGTCATGCTGACAAGGTTCCCGCCGATTACAGCCGCCGTCAGACGCTTAAGGGTGCAGAACGCTATATTACGCCCGAACTTAAAGAGTTTGAGCATCAAGTACTCAGCGCCCGTGAACGCGCTTTAGCGCGTGAAAAACAACTGTACGCCGCCTTATTGCAATTACTGATTGCCGATTTACCCATACTGCAACAGGTTACGGCGGCACTGGCCGAACTTGATGTGTTAGCCGCGCTGGCTGAACGGGCGTTGAATTTAGATTTAGCTCCCGCAGAACTCAGCGAGGTTTCCGGCTTGTGCATTGAGGGCGGACGGCATCTGGTGGTTGAGCAAAACACGCAACAGCCTTTCGTCGCCAATGACTTGCATTTGGATGAACAGCGCCGCCTGCTGATTGTCACCGGGCCCAATATGGGCGGCAAAAGCACCTATATGCGTCAAGCCGCTTTGATTGTGATTTTGGCGCATATTGGCAGCTATGTACCGGCAAATAGAGTGATTATTGGGCCGATTGACCGGATTTTCACTCGGATCGGAGCCGCCGATGATTTAGCCGGCGGGCGATCGACATTTATGGTCGAGATGACCGAGACGGCTGAAATTCTTAATAATGCCACCGCGAACAGCTTGGTATTACTCGACGAAATCGGGCGCGGAACCAGTACCTTTGACGGCCTGGCTTTAGCCCGCGCCAGTGCCTGGCGTTTAGCCGGCATCGGGGCATTGACCTTGTTTGCAACCCATTATTTTGAACTGACCCGGCTGCCTGGGGAATTAGCCAAAACCGCGAATGTCCATCTGGATGCGGTCGAACACCAAGATCGCATCGTGTTTTTACATGCGGTACACGACGGCCC
>SKOM01000057.1 GCA_007120095.1 Candidatus Competibacteraceae bacterium
CTGTGGTGAGCCGGACGACTGGCATATTCGTGTGATACAACGTCATTACGATCCAGCTCGGCCCTATCTGGGCAGCAGTGTAGTGCTGGAGGATGAGCGAATCATACGGAACGCAGTCCATATCCGCCAGCACGGCGACTACTGCATCAGTGGTCTTGCTTGGTGATTGGATCGCGGTCTGCAACAGCAGTACCGAGAAAAGATTTTATCGAGCGTTGCAGTACCGGCTTCGCTTGCGTCTGCATTTCATGCAATGCCTGCAACAGCGCCTGATCGACTGGATTGCGCTCCGAAAAACCCTCCAGCTCCCCCATCGGTAGCACCAGCGGCATACAGCGATACAGATCGGCCAGGGTCACCTCATCCAGGTCAGCGGCAAGAAACCAGTCACCTTCATCGTCGCGTTGCAGCAATCCGGCACGGTTTAATTCACCCAGTAACCGCTGCAATTCACCGTCGGTAGCCTCTGGTTCCAGTTCCAGCAATTGGGACAAGGAGCGGCCCTGTCCATGGCTTTGGGCCTGGCGCAGGTGGCCAAGCAGCCGCATGATCAGCAGCAAATAGTGGCGCGGATTCCAACGCGAGTCGGCGGGGCGGTAGCTGAACGTGGTCAACGATGCGGCCACGCAGGCACCGAGCAAAATGACCACCCAGGAAATATAAATCCAGACCAAGAAGATCGGGATTGCAGCCAGAGCGCCGTACAGGCGCTCATGGGTCGGAAAATTGGTGATATAAAACACGAAGCCACGTTTGGACAACTCAAAGGCCAGCGCTGAACATGCCGCCCCGGCGAGTGCATGGTGCCAGCGCACCTGGCGGTTGGGCACAATCATGAAGATCAGCGTGAAAGCCACCAGGGCGACCAAAAACGGGGTGGCGACCAACAGCAGTGATTGCAGCGGATCGCGCACCATTTCCGGAGCCAGCAGCGGCAAAGCGGCGAGGTAGGACGTCACACCCAGGCTGGCGCCCAGCAGCAGCGGCCCCAGTGTCAGCACAGCCCAGTAGACCGTCAGCCGACTAATCGGGCGGTGCGGCCGAGTGACCCGCCAGATCCTGTTGAAGATCTTATCAATCATGGACATCAGAATAATGGCGGTAATTACCAGAAATACCGTACCGGTGCCGGTCAGGGTGGTTGCCCGCGCGATGAAATGGTCGAGGTATTCACGCACCACATCGCCAGCGGCCGGAACAAAATAGGAGAAAATAAAGTCCTGCAACTGCTCGATGCCATAGTCGAACATCGGAAAGGCCGACAGCACACCCAGCATCACCGCCATCAATGGCACCAGTGCCAGCAGACTGGTATAAGCGAGTCCTGCGGCGGCTTCGAAACAGCGATCTTCGCGAAAATGCCGCCATAAATGACCGGCGAAAGCGTACAGCCAGCGCGGGTCAAGCAGTGCGCCCAGTGGTGTACGCGGCGCGTGAGTTTCCCCCGATGCCCCAGAATAACCTGTTGAATGGGGCTGGTCGGAGCGGGGTGGGTGGTGGTTCACTGCCTTGCAACCGGCAGCTTCGGAACACGGAACAGTTGCGCGTACAGCACTGGCACAGCGATCAGGGTCAGCACCGAGGCGATGCCCAGCCCGAACATGATGGCGATGGCCATGGGTGCCCAAAACGGCCCGGACAGGGCCAGGGGCAACATGCCCAGCACGGTGGTCAGTGCGGCCAGAAGCACCGGACGAACCCGGCTGGTCGCGGCATCCAGCAATGCGCTAAGGGCATCGGCACCGCGTTCGTTTTCCAGATCAATCTGCTCGATCATAACGATAGCGTTTCTGATGATCATCCCGGCCAGACTCATCACCCCCAGCAATGCCATGAAACCGAACGGCTGGTTTAACAGCAGCAATCCGGCGCTGACGCCGATCAGACCTAACGGCACAGTAATCAGGATGATCAGGGTGCGTCGATAGCTGTTGAACTGAGCCATCAGGATTAACACGATCAGCCCCAGTACAACCGGTACCGGACCCAGCACCTCGGCGCGGGCCTCGGCAGCGGTCACCGCTTCGCCGTCCCACTCCAGCCGGTAACCGGGCGGCAACTCCAGCGCCGCCGTCGCCGGTTGCAGCTCGCGCATGACCTGATGGGCGGTCGCACCCGCTAGCAGATCGGCTTGCACGGTCAGGGTGCGTTCGCGATCACGGCGTCGGATCAGGGGATCGTCCCAGACCAGCTCCGGTTGTGCCACCTGCAACAGCGGTACCGGCGGGCCACCGCGCTCCGGCCATACCACCATGGTTTCTACTCGGGTGGGGTCGCGGCGTTCGGCCAGGGGGAAGCGCCAGACGATGGGAATCCGTCGGTCGTCTTCCCGATAGATCCCGATCGCCTGCCCTGCAAAGGCAGTGGACAGCGCCTCGGCCACGGTGGTGCTGCTGATATCAGCCCGCCGGGCGCGTTCCTGATCGATAGGGATCTCCAGTTGCGGAATGCGATTACGCCAGTCGTGCCGAACGCCGACAATCTGCGCATGGTCGCGGAATACTTGCCGTACCTCCCCGGCGAGGCGACGCAACACCTCCCGATCCGGGCCGGTGATCCGCAGCATCAGTGGATAGCGCACCGGATCACCAAGCTGCAAGGGGCGGACACGGGGTTCGGCATCCGGGAATTCCCCTTGCAGGAAGTCCAGGGTAGCGATCAGGGTCGCATCCAGTTCTTCAACCGCAGCGAGTTCAACCAGCAATTGAGCAAAGGCCGGATTGGGCTGCTCCGGCAACATCGGCAGATAGAAGCGCGGCGCACCAGAGCCGATAAAGGCGGTTACGCTGGCTATTCCCTCCTGCGCCAGCAGGTGCTGCTCGATGTGTTCGAGATCGGCGGCAGTCCGCTCGATCCGGGTGCCTTCCGGCAACCAGTAATCGACCAGAAACTGGGGGCGCTGCGCGGGTGGAAAGAAGATTTGCGGGATCAGCATGAAGGCCAGCACCGCTGCGGCCAGTAGCCCGGTCAAACCCGTCAAGGTAGTACCACGCCAGCGCAGCAGCAATGTCAGCAGCCGGCGGAAACCGCGATACACGGGCTGATCATGGGGATCAGCGGCTCCTGCTTGCGGCGCTTTTAGATAACGGTAACAAAGCAGCGGCATCATCGTCACCGCCAGTAGCCAGGAAATTAACAGGCTGGCGGCCACCACCCAGAACAGTGA
>SKOM01000217.1 GCA_007120095.1 Candidatus Competibacteraceae bacterium
GCGGCAAAGCGAGGGCGCACAGCCAGGCTATGGCACCACCCATTCCTAACGCGGCAAACCCCAAACCCCATGACACGGCTGGCGGGGCCTGCGCGGCCTGAGCTAAATCGAGCACCCAGCCCACGCCCAGAGGCGCTACCGCTCCGGCACCGAAACCTGCCAAGCTGCGCCAGGCCAAGACCGTACCGAATTGTCCGGGGGGGACGGTTTCCGATAACGCCGTGGTCAATACCGGAGAATCACCAATGCAGACAAATGTATAGGCCAATACCAGCGGCAATAACAGGATCAATGGCGCATGCACCAGCCAGCCGATGCTGAACGATAGGAGCGCTCCGGTTGCCGCTAAAGCGATTAACACCGGTCGCCGCCCGCTGTGATCGGACAGACGCCCCATGCTCAGTGCCGCTATGGCACCGAACACATGCAAGCCCCCGGAAATATAAGCGCCGGATACCGTAGCGCCCGCTGCTTCCATACCGTGCAGGGCTAAGGCGGCGGTGAGAAATGCGGGCACCCAGGCCCACATACCGAGTAATTCCCACGAATGGGCGATGTAGCCACTGATGAGTAAGCGCTGTTCCCGCCGCTGTGGGGACGGTGCGGGCTGGCTTGACGGGCTTGAGCGCGACGGTGGCCGTGGATGAATGCGATTGGCGATGGGGTGCAGCGCGGCAAGCAAAATCACAGCACCGAGGGTGGGCAACAGGCCGCTGAGCCAAAACGCAGTTGACCAGCCACCGAGGGCAATGCCCAGTCCGGCGGCCAACAACGACACCGTGTAACCCAGCGAGGTTGAGGCAATCAGTTGACCCATGACCCGACCGCGGCGCTTGGGTTGGATCTCATCAGAGAGCACCATAATCAGCGGGGTATACACTCCGCCTTGAGTTAAGCCCACCAGACCGTACAGCACCAGGGCCGAATAGGCATCAGTGGCAAACAGACCGAACAGCGCACTGGCTGTCGCGGCAGCCAGCGCCGAGACCACCACCATGCGTTTAGCGCCGAAGTAATCGGCAGCCCAGGCAAAGATAAACAATGACAGGGCATAGCCAATGGTGAAACTGGAGATAATCGCACCGGCTGCTGTGGCACTGATTCCCCAGTCGGCCATAATCAGCGGCAGGGTAGCCGCTACCGTCATAAAGGTGGCGAATAAAAACACCCTAGCCACACAGATCGCTAAAATGCGGCGGGCGGACAGCGGCGCTGAGGTCATGGTGTGTCTGGCTAGCTCTGGGTTGTGATTGCCACAGTGTAGGCACTGAATGCTAAGATGCGAACCTTTTAGCATGCAGACCATCATGGCTTACGATTTCGATACCCTGATTGATCGTCGCAACAGCGACAGCGATAAATGGCGTAAATACGCCGACCCTGAGGTGATTCCCATGTGGGTGGCGGACATGGATTTTCGCTCGCCGCCTGAAGTCATTGACGCTCTGAAAGTGCGAGCCGAGCACGGTATCTTCGGTTACGTCGCGCCGCCACCGGCATTGACTGAGTGTTTATTAGAGCGCTTACAGCAGTATTATCACTGGTCGGTGCAGCCCGAATGGCTGGTATGGTTGCCCGGTCTGGTCAGTGCCTTGAATGTCTGTTGTCGGATGTTGACCCCCGAGCAGGCCGTGCTCACGACCACGCCGGTGTATCATCCGTTTCTCTACGCTCCCGATAATATGAACCGAGCGTTGATCCGAGTGCCCCTGGCGCTGGACGGTTCACGCTGGCAGATGGATTTTGAGCGCCTGGAAGCGGCGGTGACCCCGCAGACCCGGCTGTTTATGTTGTGCAATCCGCATAATCCTGTCGGTCGGGTCTATGATCGTGAGGAATTGACTGCGCTGGCGGAATTTTGTCAGCGTCATGATGTGCTCATTTGTTCGGATGAAATTCATTGCGAGCTGGTGCTTGATCTCGAACGTCGCCACTGGCCGCTGGCGACCTTGGGTGAGGATATTGCCGCCCGCAGCATTACCCTGATGGCACCGAGTAAAACCTTTAATCTGGCCGGTTTGTACTGTGGTTTTGCCATCATCCCCGATGCCAAGGTACGCCACCAATTCAACCGTGCCACAGCGGGCATTGTGGGTCATGTCAACAGCATGGGATACGCTGCGGCGCTAGCGGCTTATCAGTACGGTGAGCCGTGGCGGCAGGCGCTGTTGGCCTATTTGCGGGGTAGCCGTGACCTGCTCCAGCAATGGGCGGCCAACACGCCCGGTGTGCAGCTTAGCCCGCTGGAGGCGACGTATCTGGCCTGGATCGATTGCCGTGAGCGCGGGTTAGACAATCCCGCTGCGGTGTTTGAACGGTTTAAAGTCGGTGTGCATGATGGACGGATCTTCGACGCCCCGCCGGGGTTTGTTCGCCTGAATTTTGCCTGTCCGCACTCGCGGTTGCAGACGGCACTGGAGCGTATCAGCCAGGCCCTGGACGGGTAGGGGACAATGACGGTCAGCGCGCTTGAGCTGGTCTTTTACGCTGGTGCAATTCTGATTTTGTTTTTCACGCCCGGCCCGGTCTGGCTGGCGATCATCGCGCGGGCGATGTCCGGGGGCTTCGCTTCAGCGGCACCGGTGGCGGTAGGGGTGGCACTGGGTGACATGATCTGGCCGCTGGCCGCGATTTTCGGACTGACGTGGATCTTGTCGATCTATGGTGATTTGCTGGAAGCCTTGCGCTGGGTGGCTATGGCGATGTTTGTGATCATGGGGGCGCAGTTGATCCGTCATGCGACCGCACAGATTGCTGCCGACAGCCGCCTGACCCGACCCGGTGCGCTGGCCGGTTTCGCAGCAGGGGTGACGGTTATCCTGGCTAACCCCAAAGCAATTCTGTTTTACATGGGCGTCTTACCGGGATTTTTCGACCTCACTCGCGTGACTGGGGCGGATATTGCGGCCATCCTCGCAGTCTCGGTTTTGATCCCCGTAATCGGCAATTTATTTTTCGCGCTGATGATCGATAAAGTCCGTGGTCTGTTGCGTTCTGGCCGTGCGCTGGCCATGACCAATCGGATTGCCGGGGGATTGATGATCGCAGTGGGCTTGGTGATCGGCTTGACCTGAGAGCCACAAACGATTAAACCGTCATTTGATGTAGCATGGAAAATACGCCTAAAGGCGCAAACTTTTGCCGAGAGTCGTTTATGAC
>SKOM01000050.1 GCA_007120095.1 Candidatus Competibacteraceae bacterium
ACCACGCGGATTGTCGCCGGGGTTGGGGTGCCGCAGATCACAGCAGTAGCGAATGTCGCCCACAGCCTGGCAGACTGCGGAGTACCGCTGGTTGCCGACGGCGGGGTACGCTACTCGGGTGATATCGTCAAAGCTCTGGCCGCCGGTGCCCATGCCGTTATGGTGGGCGGCCTGTTTGCGGGGACGGAAGAAGCGCCGGGCGAAGTCGAGCTGTATCAAGGTCGCTCGTATAAATCTTACCGCGGCATGGGTTCAGTCGGGGCAATGGCCCAGTCACACGGTTCCGGGGATCGCTATTTTCAGGAGGGTCGCGCTGCTGAAAAGCTGGTGCCGGAGGGCATTGAAGGTCGGGTACCGTATAAAGGCCCGATCAGCACCGTCATTCACCAGCTTCTGGGCGGGTTACGCTCTGGCATGGGCTATACTGGATGTCGTACTATTGACCAACTGCGTACCCAGGCTGAATTCAGCCGTATCACCGGTGCGGGTGTGCGTGAATCCCATGTCCATAATGTCTCCATCACCAAAGAAGCCCCGAATTATCAGGTGGATTAACTCCAATGACCGATATCCATTCTGACCGTATCCTGATCCTTGATTTTGGTTCCCAGTACACTCAACTGATTGCCCGACGAGTACGCGAACTCAACGTCTATTGTGAAATTTATGCCTGGGATGCGGGGGATGCGGCGATTCGGGGTTTTGCGCCCAGTGGGATTATTTTATCCGGTGGCCCGGAATCGACCACGGTCATCGACGGCCCACGAGCTCCAGAAGCCGTGTTTGAGCTCGGTGTGCCCTTATTGGGTATTTGCTATGGCATGCAAACCATGGCGGTGCAACTTGGCGGGCGGGTGGAAGCTTCGGCGCAGCGCGAATTCGGTTACGCACAGATTTGTGCCCATCACCATTCGCGCTTGCTGACGGATATTGAAGACCATACGAATGAACTCGGCTATGGTCTGCTGGATGTGTGGATGAGTCACGGTGACCGGGTGGCCGGATTGCCACCGGGTTTTATGCGGATTGCCAGTACCGATTCTGCCCCAATTGCCGGTATGGCGGATGAGACCCGCTATTACTATGGGGTACAGTTTCATCCTGAAGTGACCCACACGCGCCAAGGCGAGCGGATTCTGCGCCGCTTTGTGCGTGAGATTTGCGGTTGTACCGGGCTATGGACGACCGGCAACATCATCGATGACAGCCTGACCGGCATTCGTGAGCAGGTGGGGGCGGATGAAGTCTTATTGGGCTTATCCGGGGGGGTGGATTCCTCAGTGGTGGCGGCCTTGCTGCACAAGGCTATCGGCACCCAATTGGTGTGTGTCTTCGTCGATACTGGGCTGTTACGTCATGGCGAAGGTGACCAGGTGATGGCTACGTTCGCCGAACATCTTGGGGTCAGGGTGATTCGGGTGGATGCTGAGGCTGAATATTTAGCGGCGCTCGCTGGTGTGGACGATCCTGAGAATAAACGCAAGATTATCGGCCGCCTGTTTATCGAAATTTTCGAGCGTGAGGCCGCGCGATTGCCTAAAGTGCGCTGGCTGGCTCAGGGCACGATTTATCCCGATGTGATCGAATCGGCCGGTGCGAAGACCGGTAAAGCTCATGTGATTAAATCCCATCATAATGTGGGTGGATTACCGGAGCGCATGAACTTGCGCCTTCTGGAACCCCTGCGTGAGCTGTTCAAAGACGAAGTGCGGCGTTTAGGTGTGGAGCTGGGTCTGCCTTCAGCCATGGTCTATCGTCATCCTTTTCCTGGCCCAGGATTGGGCGTGCGCATTCTCGGCGAGGTCAAACAAGAGTACGCTGAATTATTGCGCCGTGCCGATCATATTTTTATTGAAGAACTGCGGCGCGCTGAATTCTATGATCAAGTCAGCCAGGCGTTTGCGGTGTTTTTACCGGTGCGTTCAGTGGGGGTGATGGGTGATGGGCGGCGCTATGACTACGTGATTGCTTTACGTGCCGTAGTGACCCTTGATTTTATGACTGCCCGTTGGGCAGAATTACCCCATGACTTCTTGGATCACGTCTCGCGGCGGATTATCAATGAAGTCGCCGGAATTTCGCGGGTGGTTTACGATATTTCCGGTAAGCCTCCCGCGACGATTGAGTGGGAGTGAAATCAGCTTCTTTGGGCGAGATGATCGCCTACCCCGGTGCGCTGGAGTAGGCGGAGATTGCCGGGTTAATAACAGCCCATTAGACCGAACCAAACGCATTAAAATATTTTGTTTTAACAGGACAGAATGCGTCGATGAACCACTACTCCGCCACCGTTAGCCGCTCAACCCGCTGCAGACCGCGGGGCAGCAGTTTACCCCGTCGGCCGCGTAAGCCGTTATAGCCTTCTAAATCCTCGGGTTTCAGCGTCAGATGGCGTTTGCCGCTGTGGATAACCAGGCTGGCAGACGGCGCTAAGCACAGTAAAGCCGCTAAGCGTTCATCTTGGGCTTTAGGCGGAATACCGATGATTTTGTTGCCCTTGCCCTTGGGTAACTGGGGCAAATCGGCTACTGGAAAGCACAGCAGATAGCCTTGATTGGTCACAGCCACCAGTCGATTATGAGTCGGATCACTCACCCGCACGGGGACAAGGGGTACAGCGCCTTTGGGCAGGGTCAGAACTGCTTTGCCCGCCTTGTTACGCCCTAATAAATCCTCATAGCGACACAGAAACCCATAACCGTAATCAGAGGCCAGCAACCAGACACTGTCGGGTTGATCGAGCAACGCGCTGATAAACCGCGCACCACTCGGATGATTGAACCGACCGGTCAGCGGTTCACCATAACCGCGCGCTGAGGCCAGGCCATGCACGGGCAGGGCGTAAGCCCGACCGCTGTCATCGAGAAAAACCGCGCTTTGATTGCTGCGCCCCGCGACTTGAATCAGCAAACCATCACCGCTTTTATAGCTCAGCGTGTGAGCCTCCACCTCATGGCCTTTGGCGGCACGCACCCAACCTTGTTGCGATAATACTACGGTCATCGGTTCGCTGGGAGTCAGTGCGGTTTCGTCCAAGGCTTGAGCGGCACGCCGCTCTACTAGGCGTGTACGGCGCGGGTCGCCATGCTGTTCGGCATCTGCCAGTAATTCTTTACGGATCAGAGCAGTGAGCTTAGCCTCCGAGCCGAGTAA
>SKOM01000233.1 GCA_007120095.1 Candidatus Competibacteraceae bacterium
TTGGTAATATGGCATCACCCTTGAAATATTTTCTCGACAGCACCACCAGCCTGTGGCTTTCGGGAGCGCTTGCGGGGAAACCGGCTGCGGTGTTTACCTCCACCGGCAGCCTGCATGGTGGGCAGGAATCTACGTTGCTGAGTATGATGCTCCCCTTGTTACATCACGGCATGTTGCTGGTGGGTCTGCCCTACACCGAACCGGCTTTAAACCAGACCCGCAGCGGCGGCACACCTTATGGTGCCAGTCATCACGCCGGTAACGATCCCCTGCCTCGGGAACTGGATGCACACGAACAAACACTGTGTCAGGCCTTGGGGCAACGGCTGGCCACAACCGCTTTGCGGCTTCAGGTTTAAGGGATGAACCGCAGCATATGGCGCTGGTGCGCCCTGGTCAGCTTTGCTGGTTTATTCGTGTTGCTGAGTTTGCGCATCGCTTGGCTGGCTCCACCACACTATTGGCCACGGTCTTTGGTGCTGCTGCTTCTGGTCGGACCGTTGCTGCTACCATTAAGTGGGGTGATCTACGGTCGACTGCGTGCTCATCTGTGGGCGGCTATCCTTGCCATGTTTTATTTTGTTGTCGGCAGCTATCATTTCGCTGATGCCCTCACTAATGACCACGCCTATGGCCTGGCCAGTTTAGAAATTCTGCTCAGCATCATGCTGTTCATCAGCGCTAATTTATATGTGCGCAGCTACCCGCGTGGGGCTGGCAACCACCCCACAGCATGAGTCAGCCAAATCAGTTATCACAGATAGCGCTCAGCGGTATCGGTTACAATAGACGCGCATGCAACCACTGCCGATTGAACGGGCACGACTCTGACCGGTCTCTGGTTAGGTTTCGACAGTTGAATTCAGGATCTTGCTCATGACCCACAATCCCGACCATTGGCCTGCCGATCACCCCGCCGTTGCTTACGGCAAAATTGGGGTTCTGCTGGTCAATCTCGGCACCCCGGATGGTACCGACTACTGGTCGATGCGCCGTTATCTCAAAGAATTCCTGAGTGATCCACGGGTTATCGAGGTTAACCCGGTCATCTGGCAGGTGTTGCTCAACACTATCGTGTTGACCTTCCGGCCGAAAAAAAGCGGTGCCGCCTATGCGTCAATCTGGGACAAGGAAACCAATGAATCGCCGCTGCGCCGCTATACCCGCGAGCTGAAGGAGGGCGTTCGGCAGATGATCACCGACCAGGGGCTGGTCATCGATTGGGCGATGCGCTACGGCAACCCCAGTATCGCCTCCAGACTCGAAGTCCTGAGGGAACAAGGCTGTGATCGCATTGTCCTGGCGGCCTTATACCCTCAATACAGCGCCAGCACCACCGCCACCGTCTACGACAAAGCCTTCGCGGCACTGCGCCAAATGCGTTGGCAACCGGCCATCCGCACCCTGCCGCCTTGGCATGATGACCCCATATATATTCGCGCTATTGCTGAATCCATTCGCCAGCATCACGCTCAACTGGATTGGAAGCCTGAGGTCACTTTGCTGTCATTTCACGGCTTGCCCAAAGAGTATCTGCTCAAGGGTGATCCCTATCATTGCCAGTGCGCTAAAAGCGCTCGGCTGATCCGTGAATATCTCGGTTTGTCCGCAGAACAGATGCGGCTGACGTTTCAGTCTCGATTTGGGTCGGCAGAATGGCTCCAGCCTTATACCAGTGAGACCGTCGAAACGCTGGCTCAGCAGGGGATTAAAAATATAACGGTCGCAACCCCTGGATTTGTCGCCGATTGTGTCGAAACCCTTGAAGAAATCGCCCTGGAAGCTCGCGATGAATTTCTGGAAATGGGCGGGAAACACTTCAGCGCCATACCGTGCTTGAATGCCTCGGATGATGGCATTGAGGTCATCCGCACCCAACTCAAGCGCGAACTCAGCGGCTGGTGGCCACGCTAAGCTCGGCGTTTATTCAACAATCTGCGATTTACGCACCCGCTTACTGAGCACCTGCATGACTTTGCTGGCCTGCACGTCGCCCTTGCGCTGGGCAACGGCTATGCCGGACTCATAAGCTTGCAATGCCTGCTCGGGTTGCTGTAACGCCGTCAAGGCCTGACCGAGCACCTGCCACGCTGCTGAGTAATCCGGATTATGCTTAACGGCCTGGCGCAGATGCTCGACAGCCTGCCGGGCCCGGCCGGCTTTTAAATAAGCCTGACCGAGACCAAAGCGCAACAGGGCATTATCCCGGCCCTGTGCCAGTAATTGTTCAAATCGTGCTATTGCATCCATAAAATACACCTATTTCTCGCCTGCCCGTAAACGGCTTATACTGCTTGCTGGTTTGGTTCACTCGCATCGCCTGCTGGTTCCCCATGTACGTTGCCCATTTTGGTTTGAATCATCCGCCGTTTGCCATCACCCCAGACCCGGATTATCTCTATCTCAGCCCCAGCCACCAAGAGGCATTGGCTCATCTGCTCTACGGCATCGGCGAGGATGGTGGCTTTGTGCAGCTCACCGGCGAGATCGGCACCGGCAAGACCACACTGATTCGCGCTCTGCTCGCCCAACCGTGGGAAGATGTCGATATTGCCCTGTGTCTGAATCCCCGCCAATCCTCTGAGGAATTAGTCGCCACCTTATGCGATGAACTCAGTGTGCAGCGCTCTGCTGACAGTCAGCGGCTCAAACCGCTTGTCGATGAACTCAACCAGCATTTACTCGCCACGCATGCGCAAGGTCGCCGCACTGTGGTGATTATCGATGAAGCCCAAGCACTGAGCATCGAAGTCCTCGAACAGATCCGTTTGCTGACCAACCTCGAAACACATCGGCACAAATTATTACGAGTGATCCTGGTGGGTCAACCGGAACTGCAGCGAACTTTACACAGCACCGCCCTGCGCCAGCTTGCCCAGCGCATCACCGCCCGCTACCACCTCAGTCCGCTGAAGCGCCGCCAAACCCATGCCTATATCCACCACCGTCTAAGGGTGGCCGGGGGATGGCCGGGACTCTTTACCCCGTCCGCCTGCCGACTGATTCATCGTCACAGCGGCGGTATTCCACGCGTGATTAATCTCCTCTGTGACCGCGCATTACTCGGTGCTTATAGTCAACAGCAAACGCGCGTCGGTCGGCGTATTGCCCGACGGGCTGTCCGTGAGGTACTTCGTGGTGACGCTGGCCAACGGCGCTGGCGCTGGTTGGGTGCCAGCGCGACTGCCGGGGGTGCGGCATTAATCCTGACAGGCTTGAGCCTGCCGTACCTGCCACTGCCCCCTGAATCGGCTGATCCGGCCAGCGATACGCCGGTGCCGACCATCACCACAGAGCCGGTGATCACACCACCACGCTCTTTCGACGCCGATCTGGCCGCTACAGACTCCGAGCAGGGACTGCGGCAATTACTGCGGCGTTGGCAGCTCGATCCCGAATTTGCCGACCATAGCGATATTTGCGCAGCCATTCAGCTACAGGGACTGCGCTGTGTAACGGGCAACAGCGACTGGTCTAAACTCCGGCAGTATAATCGCCCGGCGCTGTTGACACTGCGCAGCGCCAATGGCGATGATAATCAAGTGTTGTTGCAGTCTGTGCGGCAATCACAGGCCGTGCTGAATGGAATTCCACAACCCGTTGATATAAATGAACTGTTACAACGATGGACGGGTTAGTTCCTGCTGTTTTGGCCACCGCCGGTGGCCGCTGAGTTGCTACACTTAGGTAACGAGGGTGAGGCGGTGCGCTGGTTACGCCAACAATTAGCACGGGTCGATGGAGATTACCACACAACGTCGTCAACCCGGTTTGATGCTGAACTGGAACGACAGGTACGCCGCTTCCAAGAACGTCATGGTTTGAGTGTGGATGGTTTGGTCGGCACCCAGACTTTACTGGTTTTAACCGGCCTGGCACCTGAGCCGAACACGCCCACACTGAAATCAACTTTTTGATTTTAAAAAATATAATTATGTCCTATATTCTTGATGCTCTGCGAAAAGCCGAGCGCAGCCGTCAACAGCATCATGATCCCAAACAACAGGTGTTATTGGCGTCGATGAACCATGAACAACCATCGATCACTATTTGGCGCCATGGCGGTGTTTTCGCAGCGTTGCTGGCTAATGGGCTCTTGCTGGGCGTGCTGATACTCAACCAAACCGGCTTAATCGCCTGGTTGCCGCACGGTACCGGTACAGGGCATGATGCTGCGGCCAGTGCTGCCCCGCTGAATCCGCTACAGGAGCAGACTGGAAGTCGCCTGGTATTAGCCGATGAGCCCTTAGCAGTCAACCAACCGGTGACGCTCAGCCAACTGCCGTCAGGATTGCGCCAGCGCTTTGCGGGGCTGAATCTGGATTTGCACGTTTACGGTGAACGCAGCGAGCAGCGCTTTGTATTGATCAATTCACAACGTTACCGGGCCGGTGACTGGTTAGCCGAGGGGCCATTGCTAGAGGCTATTGTGCCGGAAGGCGTTATTCTCAGCTATGGCGATAGCCGATTTCGGTTATCGCCTTGATGACAGCGTCAGCACAACGTCGAGCGCAATATGGGCTGAACTGTTAGCAACCTGGCGAGCATAATTGTGCTGCAACAGCTGGCGCAGAGACCGATGCGCTCGGCCAAATAGATCAGCGCCCGCAAACGTTCAACGTGCGTCTGCTGAACCGGAGAGTGGATACACCGGTCAGTGTCCACACTAATCACGCATTATACGGTTACCCAACATATAACTATGACAACAGCAAGTGTAGACCAAGCGATTGCGGCCATTGCCCGAGGCTGCTTCGTGGTCGTGGTCGATGACGAGAGCCGCGAAAATGAGGGCGATTTAATTATGGCTGCCGAACACGCCAGCGAGACCAAACTCGCGTTCATGATCCGCCATACCAGCGGCATTATCTGTGTGCCCATGACTGAGGAACGCATCCGGGCGCTGGAATTGCCGCAAATGGTACAAAACAACACTGAAGCCCACACCACGGCGTTTACCGTCTCGGTGGACTATCGCCACCACACCACCACCGGCATCTCGGCGGCCGATCGCACCCGTACGATTCAGGCGCTGGCTGATCCGCAAGCTCGCGCCGAGGATTTCGCCCGCCCCGGACATATCTTCCCGCTGATGGCCCGCCCCGGCGGGGTATTGCGCCGCGCAGGGCATACGGAAGCTGCCGTCGACCTCGCACGCCTCGCCGGACTGGCACCTGTTGGGGTGATTTGTGAACTGGTCAATGATGACGGCAGCATTAAACGGTTGCCTGAATTGCGGGAATTTGCCGCTGAGCATCAGTTACCGGTGCTGTCGATTGTCGATCTGATTCGTTATCGACGCCGTAAGGAAAAACTGGTGGAATGCCGCCAGCGTAAAACGCTGGCAACGCCTTACGGGGAATTTACCGCCTACACGTATTTGTCGCTACCCGATGGATTGGAACATCTGGTACTGGTCAAAGGCGAGGTGGATGACGGCTCGGACGTGCTGGTACGAGTGCATAATGAGCGGCTGCTGGACGATATGCTGGCTGCTGCAGAAGAAAACACCGTGCAAGCTGCACTGAGTCGGATTGCCGAGACCGGCAAAGGCGTGCTGGTGTATCTGCGTGATCCGCACGGGGTGTCATTGGACTACCGCGAAAAATCGCCGCCGCCAGTGACCACTGACACACCCGAACAAGTGCGCGAATGGCGGGAAAACGGGGTAGGTTCACAGATTCTGGTGGATTTGGGCGTACAGCGCATGCGGCTGCTGGTCAACAGCAACTGGCATTACACTGGCCTGGAGAGCTACGGCCTGACCATTGTTGAGAGCCTGCCAATGATGCGGGATCATACCGGCAACGTTAAAACCGGTTTGGAAAACCCTAAGGAATAAAGTAGCAGCAGGTCGGGCATAAGCGCAGCGTTGCCCAACAGGGTTGTGAGCACATGTCTGTCGGGCACGTCCTGTGCCCGACCCGCCTGGTTGATGGCTGGAAAAATAGGCAGCAGGCCAGTTAAGCCGCTAACTGCCGCAGCACATAGTGCAAAATACCGCCGTTCTGGTAGTACTCCCATTCCTTAGGCGTATCAATCCGCACCCGGGCCTGGAAGGTGGTTTGACCGCCATCGGCCGCCGTCGCCACCACTGTGACCTGTTTGGCGCCCGGCTCCAGCCCCTGAATATCGTAGCGTTCCTTGCCGGTTAAACCCAGCGAATGGCGGCTTTCACCCTCCCGGAATTGCAACGGCAATAAGCCCATACCGACCAGATTCGAGCGATGAATCCGTTCGTAGCTCTCGACAATGAC
Organism: Candidatus Competibacteraceae bacterium; assembly: GCA_007120095.1. Taxonomy (GTDB): domain Bacteria; phylum Pseudomonadota; class Gammaproteobacteria; order Competibacterales; family Competibacteraceae; genus SKOM01. The sequence goes on from SKOM01000233.1 coordinate 6,258, forward strand.
CGCCCGCACGCCCAGCAGACGGGTACCTTTGGCCGCCCAGTCACGGCTGGAACCGCTGCCGTATTCCTTGCCGCCGATAATCACCAAGGGCACCCCGTTGGCTTGATACTGCATGGCCGCATCGTAGATGAACATCTGCTCGTCATCGGGTTGATAGCGCGTCCAGCCGCCTTCGGTGCCGGGAGCCAATTCATTACGCAGGCGAATATTGGCAAACGTGCCGCGCATCATGACTTCATGATTACCGCGCCGGGAGCCGTAGGAATTGAAATCCGTCGGTTGCACCCCATTGGCGATCAAATACTGACCGGCCGGACTATTGGCCTTGATCGCACCGGCGGGAGAAATATGATCTGTGGTGATGGAATCACCGAGCATGGCCAGCACCCGCGCCCCTTGAATCGGCTCGATGGCATCCGGAATGGTTTTCATACCGGTGAAATAGGGCGGATTCTGAATATAGGTAGAATCTGCGCGCCAAGCGTAGCTATCCGATTCCACCGTGGGAATCGCCGCCCACAGGGCATCGCCTTTAAACACATCGGCGTAGCTGCTGCGGAACATGGCATCGGTGACGCTGCTGGCGATCAGATCGTGAATCTCTTTTTGCGTCGGCCAGATGTCTTTGAGGTACACCGGATGACCGTCATGGTCTTCGCCCAGCGGATCGTTATACAGATCGACGGTGATATTGCCGGCCAGGGCATAGGCCACCACCAGCGGCGGCGAGGCCAGGAAGTTCATTTTGACTTCAGGGTGTACCCGGCCTTCGAAGTTGCGGTTGCCGGATAACACCGAGGCCACCGCCAGCTCCGCGTTTTGAATCCCCTGGCTGACCGGTTCGGGCAGCGGACCGGAATTGCCGATGCAGGTGGTGCAGCCATAGCCGACAATGGCGAAACCCAGCGCCTCTAAATCTTTCAGCACATCGGCTTTTTGCAGATAATCGTTGACTACCTTGGAGCCAGGCGCTAACGAGGTTTTCACCCACGGTTTGACCGTCAGCCCCTTAGCCGCCGCTTTTTGCGCGACCAGACCGGCACCCAGCATCACGGCAGGGTTCGAGGTGTTGGTGCAACTGGTAATGGCGGCAATCACCACCGCCCCGTCCTGTAACGGGAAGGTCTGGTCATTAAAGGTCACCGGGATAGAACCGGTTTGCGCCCCACCTTCCGCACCAACAGCCGTGGTGCCGCCTTCGCTTTGCAAACGAGCGATGGCTTCGTCTTTAGCCGCCGTGCGGGCGACTTGAAACTCGCTGATGGCGGCACTGGCGACGCTTTTGACATCGCCGAGGCTAATGCGGTCTTGCGGGCGTTTCGGGCCGGCCAGACTCGGTACGACACGGGCCATATCCAGCTCTAATACTGCGGTATAGTTGGCTGGTGCGGCATTATCCTCCCGCCACATGCCCTGAGCCTTGGCATAGGCTTCGACTAAAGCCAGCAGCTCATCGGGACGCCCGGTGAGGCGTAAATAGGTCAGGGTTTCCTGATCAATCGGGAAAATACCGCAGGTCGCGCCATATTCCGGCGCCATATTGGCAATGGTTGCCCGGTCGGCCAGCGGCAAATCCGCCAAGCCGGGACCGAAGAATTCGACAAATTTACCCACCACGCCGTGCTGGCGCAGCATCTGGGTGACGGTGAGCACTAAATCGGTCGCTGTTGCGCCTTCGGGCAGTTTGCCGGTGAGCTTGAAGCCGACCACATCCGGGATCAGCATGGTGCTCGGCTGGCCGAGCATGGCGGCCTCGGCTTCAATACCGCCGACCCCCCAGCCCAATACCCCAACCCCGTTAATCATAGTGGTGTGGGAGTCGGTGCCGACCACGGTATCGGGATAGGCTTCCTGCTCGCCATTGACTTCACGGGTGAACACCACCCGCGCCAGGTATTCCAGATTCACCTGATGGACGATACCGGTGCGCGGCGGTACAACTTTGAAATTATTGAACGCTTGTTGCCCCCAGCGCAGGAACTCATAGCGTTCCTGGTTACGCTGAAATTCAATATTGGCATTGAGGTTTAACGCCTCGCGGTTGCCGTAGTGATCGACCATCACCGAATGGTCAATGACCAGCTCCGCCGGCGCCAATGGATTGATTCTATCCGGGTCGCCGCCTAAAGCCTTCATGGCGTCGCGCATGGCAGCCAGATCAACCACGGCTGGCACTCCAGTAAAATCCTGCATCACCACACGCGCTGGGGTGAAGGCAATTTCGCGCTCGACCGGGTGGGCGGGATCATGGGTGGCCAACGCTAAAATATCGTCGCGGGTGATGTTCTCACCATCTTCAAAGCGCAGCAGGTTTTCCAACAGAATTTTTAAGGAAAAGGGCAGACGGCTGAGATCGGCATGGTCTTTGATCGCATCGAGACGGTAAATCTGATACGTCTGATCGCCAACAGTAAGTGGGGAACGGGCATTAAAGCTATTTTGCATAGTTAATTTCTCCAGCACAAAGGTGGGGCGTAACAGGTTGATGATACCATGAGTACAGTACCGGTTTCGGCATCTTAGCGTACCCGTGACAGCGCCCAAAAACCGATGCTGTAGAGTAGCAGCATCGGCAAGCAGGCACCGAGTAATGGGGGTAAGCCATACAGCAACACCACATTACCCAGCAAGCGGTTGAGTAGATAAAACAATAAACCAATCAGGATGCCGATGACCAGACGCTGGCCGGTGCTGATACTGCGCTGTTGGCTGAAAGCGAAGGGCATGGCGATAAACAACATGGCCAGATTGGCCAGCGGTGCCACAACTTTAGTCCAAAACGCCAGTTCGTAGGGACGGGTATCCAGGCCGTTCTCTTCGAGGTAAGCAATATAGGTCAGGGTTTCGCGTATCGCCAGATCGGCCGGATCAGCAGCCAGAACCTCCAGCGTTTGCGGGGTCACCACCGAATGCCACTGGCCCTGATCTTGCTGGACAATGTCGATGTGTTGCGGACTGATCTGACGTTCGGTGACCTGCTCCAGATGCCAATAGCCATCGGCATAGTGGGCGCGTTGCGCCTGGGTCAATTGGCGCAAACGGGCGGATTCATCCAAGCGGTAAATCGCCACATCAACCAGCACCGGACCGGGCAAAATGGTGCCAATTCCGACAATCGCCCCCCCGTCGCGCGCCCAAAAACTATAGCCCGGATACAGCATGGTATTGCCGGTGCGGGCAGTGAAGCGATAATCCTTAGCCAGGCGGTCGGTGTAGGGAGCGACGAATTCGCCCAGCAGCAAAGCCAGCACGCTCAGCACCAGACCGGCTTGCAGCGCCGAGCCGACAATCCGCAATACTGAGCGCCCGGCACTGCGCATCACCACCAGTTCGCTGTGATTGGCCAAACCGCCCATGCCAAGCAGCCCACCGACCAGCAAAGCCACCGGCAGGGTCTCATAAATCTGTCCCGGCACCCCGAGCATTAGATAATACAGCACGGCGGTCAGCCCATAATCACCCGTACCGGTGCGACCCAATTCGTCCAGCAGACTGAAAAAGGTATCCAGTATCAGCAGCACCACCAGCACCACCAGCGTTGAACCCAGCACCACCCGGAAAATATAGCGATCGAGTAAGTTCATGGGCGGCACCGGGTTAATTTCAGCAACCAAGGCGGTGGGTGCTGTTGCAGCATCAGAGTCAGCACCAGTCCAGCCATTAGCGCATGAATCCACCACAAGCCGAGCGCCAGAGGCAGGCGCTCGCGCTCCAGCCAGTTCTGGCCGACACTGAGCATGTTGATATACAGCCCATAAACCAGTAACGCTAACACCACCCGTCCATAACGTCCCTCACGCGGGTTGGAATGGGCCAGCAAAGGGGCTAGCAGCGTCAGCAACACCAAGGCGATCGGAGCGCTGAGACGCTGTTGCAATTCAGCACGTAATGCCGGCTCCTCGCTGGCCAATAATTCGCGGGTTGGACGAGCTTCGTGGCGGCGGATTTCGAGATCGCGGGCCAGTTCTTCCAGACGCAGGGTCAGTGTCCCGAATTGCAGGGTGTTATAACCCGCACTGTTTTGCTCATAGCGAAAGCCGTCTTCGAGAATCAGATAACGGCTGTTTTCTTGAGTATCAATGCGCTGGCGACCACTGCGGGCGGTGGTAATCACCTGACCCTCGGCGGTTAAACTGCGCACAAAGACATCGCGCAATTCCAGGTTATCTTCACTGAGCGCACCGACATAAACCACATGTTCACCTTGCATCAGCACCCGGAATTGGCCGGGTGCCAGCAAGGTGAGCTCAGCCTTTTCACGAGCCTGATCAATGACTTGCTCGTGCAGATTAATGGCGCGAGGCACCAGATCCAGGGTCATCCAGGCGAGCAAACCGGCCAGCGGCACCGCAAATAACAGCAACGGGCGGTAAACATGACGGGGTTGCAGACCACAGGCTTTCAGTGCCGCCATTTCACTGTCACGATACAGCCGCCCGAGAGTCAACATAATCGCCAGCAGGGCCGCCAGCGGAATGAGAATGACTAAAAAGCGCACCGCTTGCAAACCCAGCAGCAACCAAATGGCATCCTGGGCCAGCAGTCCACTGGCCGCTTGATTGAGATAGCGCGCCAAACGATAGCTGATCACCATCGCTAAAAGCACTACGACAATGGCCAGCCCGGCGAGCAGTATTTCCCGCAGCAGGTAGCGGTCGATAATGCTGAACAGACCGAGCCGGTCGCGGATTCTGGTCATAGTGACGAGGTTGAGGTTAAACTGTACATTATATCAATAAAACCTTTGAGAGAATGTTGCATGGAATTCAGTATCACCAGTGGTAATCCGGCCAAACAAGGCGGACTGTGTCTTGTGGTCGGCGTGTTCGAAGATCAACAGCTATCGGCGGCCGCTCAGCAGGTTGATAAAGCCAGCGACGGCTGGCTGAGCCGTTGGCTGGAACGCGGTGATCTCAGCGGTAAGTCAGGCCAGGCCCAGGTTTTATACGATGTGCCCGGTCATCGCAGCGAGCGGGTGGTGGTGATCGGCTGCGGTAAAGCCGAAGAACTTGACGCCCGTCGTTACCGGCAGATTATCAGCAACACAGCACGCACTTTGCTCGATATTCGTATCGAGCAGGCCACTGTGTATCTTACCACTTTAGCCGTCAAAGACCGTGATGAAATCTGGAATGTGCGCCAGGCCGCAGAAGGCATTATGGCGGCCAGTTATCAGTTTGTGCAGTGCAAAAGCCAATCTGACACGCCGCCACCGGCACTAACCGGACTGACGCTAGGAGTCAGTCGGCGCAAGGCTCTGAGCGGGGCTGAACAGGCCGCCGCCCAGGCCCGTGCCATTGGACTGGGTGTGGCCTTGGCGCGTGATCTCGGTAATTTACCCGGTAATCTGTGCACCCCACGCTATCTGGCAACCGAAGCCGAAA
>SKOM01000122.1 GCA_007120095.1 Candidatus Competibacteraceae bacterium
ACCTATGACGAATTCTCTCCCCAACGGCTGAATTTCAATGAAACCGCTGATGCGCTGCGCGACGGCGACATCGCCGCCGGATTCTGGAGCGTGGGGCCGCCCACCAGCTCGATCATGAACCTGGCTACAACGCGCAACATCGCCATCGTTGCGCTGACCGAAGAGCAGATCGCCAATGCGACCGAGGCGGAACCGACCTTTGCGCCCTATACACTGCGCGCGGGCATTTACGAGGGTATCGCCGAGCCGGTGCTGACCATCTCCACACCCAACGTCCTGGTCGTTCACGAAGAGATGGACGAGGAGCTGGCCTATCAGATCACCAGGATCATCTACGATCATGTGGGCGAACTGATCGCCATTCACCCAGCGGCTAACGACACTACGGTGGAATTCGCCATGGACGCCACGCCGATTCCGCTGCATCCCGGCGCGCTGCGCTATTTCGAGGAAATCGGTGTGGACATTCCCGACCGCCTGCGTCCGTGATCCGATCTGCGGGACGGCTTCTGATGCGGGCTGTTCTGGCGACTGCGCTACTGGCTGCTCCGGCAGGGGCCGAACCGCCCGCCCTGGAAATCTCCGGGCCGGATGGTGCGGTGCTGGTGCGACTGGCCGGAACCGAATGGTGTCTGCACTGGCGCCATTCGGTAACCGGAGGGGCCGTAGCCGATTGTTTTGCAATTGATTCGGGACAGTTGGTTCTGACCCGCAGTTACCTGCATGACTACGCCGCCGGGCTCGGCCATCTGCCGGGCCGAGGCGTACAGCGCGCCGCTGCGGGCGGCGGCTACTGGATCGAGCACATCGACGAGGCGGTGCCGGGTAATGCTCTGGTGCTGCGCGTCGGACGGCCCGGCGTAAACCATCGGCTGGAGGCCGACGGTCGGGTGTTTGATCTGACGGCGCGGGCCGCCGGACAGCGCGTGATACTGCGTCCTTGCTACGCAACCGGGCTTTCTGATACCTGACGAACCACCCGCGAGGAGCCGCATCATGGCTCAGACCGATCCGCCGGTCGAATTACCGTCCAACTTGAAATCGGCCGACCGGATTCAGCCTCGGCCGGTGTTGATCTTCATCACGCTGGTCGGTGTCATGCTGTCGCTGTTCCAGCTCTACTCAGCCGGCATCCAGACCTTTGGCCTGTTTTACCAGCGTTCGATCCATCTATCGTTCGTGATGGTGCTGGTCTTCCTGATCTTTCCGGTTTTCGGCCCGCGCCGCGAGCGCGGCATTCTCGGTTGGGTGATCGACGGCACGCTCCTCGCTGCGGCCTTTATGAGCGGTTTCTACATCGTCTGGAACCTCGACGATATCATTGCCCGCGCCGGGTTCTGGAACCAGACCGACATCACCATGGGCATCATAGCCACTATAACCGTGCTGGAGGCGAGTCGCCGCGCCGTGGGGTTGGGGATGACCGTGATCGGGGTGATCGCCATCCTCTATGCTCTGGCCGGCAGCCGGGGCGCGCTGCCGGGGCTGGGTGAGTGGTTGCCCGGCATTCTGTCGCACCGTGGTGCCAGCGTCGAACGTTTGGTGGGGCAACTGTATCTCGGGCAGGAGGGTATCTTCGGTCTGCCGCTGGGCGTGGCGGCCACCTATGTGTTCATGTTTGTGCTGTTCGGGGCGTTTCTGGAGGTCACCGGCGCAGGCCGGTTTTTCATCAATCTGGCGCTGGCCGCCACCGGTCGCAAGCCGGGTGGCCCGGCCAAGGCGGCGGTAATCGCCTCGGCCGGTATGGGTTCGATCTCGGGTTCAGCGATTGCCAATGTGGTAACCACCGGTGCTTTCACCATCCCGCTGATGAAACGGCTGGGCTACAAGGGCAAACAGGCCGGCGGAATCGAGGCGGCCGCTTCTACCGGCGGGCAGATCACGCCTCCCCTGATGGGGGCTGGGGCGTTTCTGATCTCGGAATACACCAATATTCCCTACATCGAAATCGTCATGGTGTCGATCTTCCCGGCGATCCTGTATCTTGGCACCGTCTATCTGTTCGTACACATCGTGGCGATGAAGGCGGGCATGAAAGGCATGTCGCCGTCCGAACTGCCGCTGGTGCGCAGCGTGATGGCAGCGGGCTGGCAGTTCATCGTACCGCTGCTGGTGCTGATATTCCTGCTGATTAACAACTATTCCCCGATGCGGGTCGGCTTCTGGGCGATCATCTCGGTGATCGTGGTCGCTGCCTTGCGGGCGCTGGTGGTGATGCTGTTCATCGATCCGCGCCGGGGCAAACCGTTGACTGCGGTGCGGCTGCGCGAGGTACTGATGCTGGGGATATCGAAACTGATCGAGGCGCTAGCACTGGGCGCGCGCAACGCCGTGGCCGTGAGTATCGCCTGCGCGGTAGCGGGCATTATCGTCGGTGTGGTGGGTCTGACCGGGCTGGGGCTGAAATTTTCCTCAATGATGGTGGCGCTGTCGGGCGGGAATCTGGTGCTGGCGCTGCTGCTGGTGCTGGTCGCCAGTCTGGTGCTGGGTATGGGGCTGCCGGTGACGGCGTCGTACATCGTGCTGATCGTGCTGGTGGGGCCGGCTCTGAGCACTGAATTCGCTATTCCGCTGCTGATCGCGCATCTGGTGGTATTCTGGTACAGTCAGGACAGCAATGTGACGCCGCCGATTGCACTGGCCGGTTTTGCGGGAGCTGCGGTGGCCGGCTCCGGGCCAATGGAAACCAGTGTGCAGGCGTGGAAATTTGCTAAGGGGCTGTATCTGATACCATTGTTTATGGTGTTCAATCCGGAAATCATTCTGGGCGGACCATTGCACATTGTGCTGTGGACCGCAGTGATCGCGATTCTGGCACTTATGACTTTCGCCGCAGCGATCGAAGGTTATTTGTTTACCTGGATGGATCCGATCTCGCGCCTGACGGTGATTCCCGCTACCATCGCCATATTCTGGCCCGAACTGGTGGTCGAGGTGACCGGTGCCGCAGTGCTGGTTGGCGTGGTCGCGCTGAACTGGTGGCAAGGACGCCGCAGGGCTGCCGGATGAATGATTGAGACGCATTTCTGAAATAAGCACATGGTGTTTGGGCCATGATCACAGGCCCATTGGTGCATTCACTATCGGAGACCGACATGAGCAATCAACGCGCCGCCTTCGTCTGGGATGATCCGCTGTTACTGGATCAACAGCTTGACGACGAGGAACGCATGGTTCGTGACAGTGCCCGCAGTTACTGTCAGCAACGGCTGCAGCCGAGAATTCTGGAGGCGTTTCGCCACGAACGCTTCGACCGTGAGATCATGAACGAGATGGGCGAGCTGGGTCTGCTGGGGCCGACCATTCCCGAGCAGTACGGCGGTGCCGGACTCGGCTATGTCTGCTATGGCCTGGTGGCGCGCGAGGTCGAGCGGATCGACTCTGGCTACCGTTCGGCGATGAGCGTGCAGTCCAGTCTGGTCATGTTTCCCATCTACGAATACGGTTCCGAGGCTCAGCGCGAGAAGTATCTGCCCAAGCTGGCGACCGGCGAATGGGTGGGCTGTTTCGGGCTGACCGAACCGGATTACGGCTCCGATCCCGGCGGTATGCAAACCCGCGCCCGCAAGGTCGATGGTGGTTATCGTCTGAACGGCACCAAGATGTGGATCACCAACAGCCCGATTTCTGATCTGGCGGTGGTCTGGGCCAAGGATGACGCAGGCGTGATCCGTGGCTTCATTGTCGAGCGCGGCATGGCGGGTTTCTCCACCCCGCTCATCGAGGGTAAGTTCTCGCTGCGGGCCTCGGTCACCGGGGAGATCGTGCTGGACGATGTGTGGGTGCCGGACGAGAATCTGCTGCCGAACGTGACCGGTCTTAAGGGACCGTTCGGCTGCCTCAATCGCGCCCGCTACGGTATCGCCTGGGGCACTATGGGCGCGGCCGAGACCTGCTGGCACGCGGCGCGTGGCTATACCTTGGAACGCAAGCAATTCGGTCGCCCGCTGGCCGCCAATCAACTGATCCAGAAGAAACTCGCCGACATGCAGACCGAGATCGCCCTGGGCTTGCAAGGGGCGTTACAGGTCGGGCGGCTGATCGACGCTGACCAGTTGCTGCCGGAGGCGATTTCGCTGGTCAAACGCAACAACTGCGGCAAGGCGCTGGACATCGCCCGGATGGCGCGCGATATGCACGGCGGCAACGGCATCATGGACGAATACCATGTAATCCGCCACATGCTGAACCTGGAGACGGTCAATACCTACGAGGGCACCCATGACATCCACGCCCTGATTCTAGGCCGGGCGCAGACCGGATTCCAGGCGTTCACCGGATGAGTGGCCCCCTTGCGCACTTGCGGGTGCTGGATCTCAGCCGGATTCTGGCCGGGCCCTGGGCAACCCAGTTGCTGGCGGATATGGGTGCCGAGGTGCTCAAGATCGAACGGCCCGGCAGTGGCGACGACACCCGTGGCTGGGGGCCGCCGTTTGTGGTCGACCCCGATCCAGCCAGCGACGATCCCGGCATGGCGGCCTATTTCAGTTGCACCAATCGTGGCAAGCAGTCGCTGGCGATCGATTTCACCCGTCCCGAAGGTGCCGAACGGGTACGCAAGCTGGCAGCGGATGCCGACGTGGTGGTGGAGAATTTCAAGGTCGGCGGACTGGCCAAGTATGGCCTGGACTATGCCAGTTTGCGTGCGGTCAAGCCGGATCTGGTGTACTGTTCGATTACCGGCTTTGGCCAGAGCGGTCCCTATGCCGCGCGCAGTGGCTACGATTTCCTGATCCAGGGCATGGGCGGTCTGATGAGCGTTACCGGCCAGCCCGACGGCACAACGGGCGGGGAGCCGATGAAGGTCGGGGTCGCGGTCACCGATCTGTTCACCGGCATGTACGCTGCTGTCGCCATTCTGGCAGCGCTGGCGCATCGTGACCGCAGCGGTGAAGGCCAGCATATCGATCTGGCGCTGCTCGATGTGCAGGTTGCCACCCTGGCCAATCAGGCGGCCAATTTTCTGGCCTCCGGGCGAGCGCCCGGTCGGCTCGGCAATGCTCACCCCAATATCTGTCCCTATCAGGCGTTCCGGGCCGCCGACGATTATCTGATCCTGGCGGTAGGCAATGACGGTCAGTTCCGGCGCTTCTGCGAGGTGGCCGGTCAGCCCCAACTGGCCGACGAGCCCCGCTTTCGCACCAACAAGGCACGGGTGGAGAACCGCAATCAGTTGATACCGCAACTGCAGAAGCGGTTCCGTGAGCAGCCACGCGACTGGTGGCTGCGCAATCTGGAGCAGGTCGGCGTGCCCTGCGGGCCGATCAATACTATCGATCAGGTGTTCGCCGATCCGCAGGTGATCGCCCGCAGTATGCGCGTCGAGACCCGGCTGGCGGACGGTACGCCACTGGCCATGGTCGGCAATCCAATCCGGTTTTCCGCCACGCCGCTGCGAACCCATGCGCCGCCGCCGCTGCTGAATCAGCACGAGGAATCGGATTAGATCTTACGTATCACCGCGTTCGATCAAGACGACGGCATGAGCCGTTAAGCCCTCACCACGTCCCACCGGGCCCAGCCGTTCATAAGTCGTGGCTTTAACATTGACCTGCTCCAGGGTAATCCCCAGGTCATTAGCGATATAGACGCACATCGTGGGCACATACGCGGCCAGTCGCGGGGCCTGTGCGATCACCGTGGCATCGACATTGACCACTCGATAGTCGTGCTCTTGGAGTAGTTCCATGACCCGTTGCAGCAGCACCCGGCTGTCAATCCCCGCATAACGTGGATCGGTGTCGGGAAAATGCCGCCCGATATCCCCTAAAGCCGCCGCTCCCAGCAGGGCATCGCATAAGGCATGCAGCAGCACATCGCCGTCAGAATGGGCTTTAACCCCTTGGGTGTGGGCAATACGCACCCCCCCGATGGTGACATAATCACCCGGCTCAAAGGCGTGGACATCAAAACCATGACCAATTCTGAACATAGGCTTAACGCTCTGTAGTCAATGACTGTTGCAGGCAGTACTCAGCATAGGCGAGATCGTCCGGCGTGGTCAGCTTAAGATTGGTGTGTTGACTGGGGACCAAGCGCGGCGCGTAACCGAGCCTTTCAATGGCCGAGGCTTCATCAGTGACCGTGTAACCTTGGTCAAAACTGGTTTGCAGGGCTTGGCACAACAGGCCGTAGCGAAACATCTGCGGGGTTTGGGCCTGCCACAGCATTGAGCGATCCTCAGTGGCGACGACTCGTCCCTGACTGTCCGCCCGTTTAATCGTATCGCGCGCGGGAACGGCCAGCAGCCCGCCAACCGCATCGTTTTGTACAGTCTCCAGCAGGCGGTGCAAATCTTGAGGATGCAAACACGGGCGGGCGGCGTCATGAACCAGCACCCAGTCATCGGCGGTTGCCATGTCTTGCAGTGCTTGCAGCCCCGCCCACACCGAACGACAGCGTTCATCCGCGCCGGGTGTGGTCCACAACGGTGGCCGAATCCTTACCTTGAGCTGTGGCCAATAGGGGTCATCAGCCGCCAGCACCAGCATGATACCGTCGATCTGCGCACAGTCGCCGAAACGTCGCAGCACATGCTCCAAAACCGAATATCCGGCCAGGGTCAAATATTGCTTGGGCTGTTGTGAACCCATGCGGCGCCCACAACCGGCAGCGGGGATCAGTACCCAGTGCCGGGCGGTGTCAGTGGATGATATCGCCATTCGCTCTGTTTTCCAGACATGAAAGAGTCGTTCGCCCTGATGATCGTGGTGTAGGGACGGTTCGCGAACCGCCCCTACAGCCTATATTCCATCCGCTGTCGCCCATGGAGGCACTGTTCTAATGTTCGGATATTTCATTAAATGGCTATAAGGTCATGGATTACCGGGTGTCCGCTTCCAGTACCCGGATAAAGGTCTCACCACGGCGAATCATGCCTAAATCATAGCGGGCGTGCTCTTCGAGGGCGTTATCATCCAGTTTCAACCGATTAATTAACTCTGCCAGCTCGGCATTACGTTGTTCGACCTGAGCATTATGCGCTTTCTGGACTTGTAAAGCCGCCCGCAGATCGCGGAGCTTATGCCGACCTTGATCCGACGACAGCCAATAATTATGAGAAAACACCGCCAGCAGTATCAGCAAGGTGCCATACACCCCCGCCAGTATCAGCCCCGACCAGCGTTCGGATGCCAGTGCTGGCGGAGGATCAAGCGCCTGCGCCTGTATTGAGGCCCGTTTAGCGGCGGTGGTTTTCGCTGAATCCATGCCAGCCTTGGTAGTGAGCGGCATCGCCTAACTCTTCTTCGATCAATAATAAACGGTTGTATTTCGCCACGCGATCGGAACGGCTGAGCGAGCCGGTTTTGATCTGCTGGGCCGCGGTAGCCACGGCCAGATCGGCAATCGTGGTGTCTTCGGTTTCCCCGGAACGGTGCGACATGACCGCAGTATAACCCGCCGCTACAGCCGTATTGACGGCTTCTAGGGTTTCAGTCAGCGTACCAATTTGATTGACCTTAATCAAAATTGAATTGGCGATGTTTTGCTCAATCCCTTGGCGCAACGTGGCGGGATTGGTCACGAACAAATCATCGCCTACCAGTTGCACTTTTTGCCCCAGTCGCTGAGTCAATAATGACCACCCCTGCCAATCGTCTTCGGCCATGCCGTCCTCGATGGATATAATCGGGTAACGGGCCGCTAAATCGCTCAACCAATCGGCAAACCCCGCTGCATCGAAATCACGGCCTTCGGCCTCCAGCCGATACACGCCGTCGCGGTAAAATTCGGTGCTGGCCACATCCAGCCCCAGAGCAATATCCTTGCCGGGTGTGTAACCGGCTTTATTGATCGCTTCCAATACTACTTCCAGCGCGGCTTCGTTCGACGGCAAATCCGGCGCAAATCCCCCTTCATCACCGACCGCCGTGCTCAGCCCGCGGCCGACCAGCACTTTTTTCAGGGCATGGAACACTTCGGCGCCATAACGTACCGCTTCAGAAAAATTCGGGGCACCCACCGGCACAATCATGAATTCTTGAATATCGACGCTGTTATTGGCGTGAGCGCCGCCATTGAGGATATTCATCTGCGGCACCGGCAACCGCCACGGGCCGTTACGATTGAGATGGCGATACAGCGGCAGACTGGCTTCATTGGCTGCTGCATGGGCGACCGCTAAAGATACACCGAGGATGGCATTGGCGCCGAGACGGCCTTTATTGGGTGTGCCGTCGAGTTCGATCATGCGCTGATCAATCGCCGCTTGCTCGTTGATATTCCAACCTATCAGAGCTGCTTGAATTTCCCCGTTAATATTGGCCACGGCTTTGCGTACGCCTTTGCCGAGGTAGCGCTCGTCACCATCGCGTAATTCCACTGCCTCGCGGCTACCGGTAGAGGCGCCCGAGGGCACCATGGCGAGACTGCGGGTGCCGGTGGCTAAGGTCAAATCCACAGCGACGGTGGGATTGCCACGCGAATCGAGTACTTCGCGACCGTGTATTGTTTGAATGACTGGCATGATGTCATAACTCCCGATGTTAAAAGGTGATATCAGTTTGTAATGTTCCGCTGGTTTTGACTAAGCGATCCAGCTCCACCAGCACACTCAATAACTCCCGCATCCGCCCCAGCGGCCACGCATTGGGGCCATCAGATCGGGCTTGAGCCGGATCAGGATGGGTTTCCATGAACAAGCCACTCACACCGGCGGCCACCGCAGCACGGGCTAAAACCGGGATAAATTCCCGTTGTCCCCCGGAAACGGTGCCCTGACCACCCGGCAATTGCACCGAATGGGTGGCATCGAACACCACCGGGCATTCCGTGCGGCGCATAATGGCCAGCGCCCGCATATCGGAAACCAGATTGTTATAGCCGAATGATACACCACGTTCGCAGACCATGATCTGCTGATTGCCAGTTGCCCGCGCCTTATCGACGACATTTGCCATATCCCAAGGTGCGAGAAACTGACCTTTTTTGATGTTCACCGGTAACCCCTGGCTGGCGACATTGCGGATAAAATTGGTTTGGCGACAGAGAAATGCCGGTGTTTGCAGCACATCGACCACACTGGCCACCTCGGCCAACGGGGTGTCTTCATGGACATCGGTGAGCACAGGCACCCCGATGTCGCGTTTCACCGTTTCCAGAATTTTCAAACCGGCGTCCAAACCGGGGCCGCGGTAGCTAGCGTGTGAGGAACGGTTGGCCTTGTCAAATGAAGATTTATAGACAAGCGGGATACCCAGCTCCGTACACAGAGCCTTGAGTTGTCCAGCGGTCTCTAAAGCCAGGCCCTCGCTTTCAATCACACAGGGACCGGCAATCAAAAACAGGGGTTGATCCAGACCCACACGAAACTGACACAGTTGCATTATATGCCCTCCTGCCGCGCCCGCTGGACTACTGCGGCTTGAATAAAGCTTTGGAACAAGGGATGGCCGTCGCGGGGTGTGGAGGTAAACTCAGGATGGAATTGACAGCCCAAAAACCACGGATGGTCAGGTAATTCCATGATTTCAACCAGTTCATCGTCTAACGACCAGCCGGAAAACACCATACCCGCCTGTTCGAGCAGGCCACGATAGCGGTTATTAAATTCATAGCGATGGCGGTGGCGTTCGGTGATCAGCGTTTTACCATAGATTCGATGCGCCAGCGAATCCGCAGACAAACGACACTGTTGAGCACCCAGGCGCATGGTGCCGCCTAACTCCGAGTCTTCCGAGCGCTGTTCGATATGGCCGGTTTCGGTCATCCATTCGGTAATCAGCGCAATGACCGGATGGCGCGGATCTTTGCTGAATTCCGTGCTGTTGGCATCGACGAGACCGGCGACATGGCGGGCAAATTCGACCACCGCTAACTGCATGCCGTAGCAGATGCCCAGATAGGGAATGCCCTGCTCGCGGGCGTAGCCGGCTGCGGCTATTTTGCCTTCCACCCCGCGCTCGCCAAAACCGCCCGGCACCAGGATGGCATCGGCACCGGTTAAACACTGGGTGCCTTCGGCTTCGATGAGTTCCGAGTCGATGTGGCGGATCGTCACGCGGGTGCGGGTATGGATGCCGCCGTGCAGCAGCGCCTCATTCAGCGATTTATAGGCATCACTCAGATCGACATATTTGCCCACCATGGTAATGGTGACCTCGTGTTCGGGGTGTTCAATCGCTGTAATCACCTGTTGCCATTCGGTCAAATCGGCCGGCGGCCGTTCCAGACGGAGTTTGTGCAGGACAATGTCATCCAGCCCTTCGGCATGGAGTAACAGGGGAATACGGTAAATACTGTCGGCATCCAGGGTCGGGATCACGGCGGATTCCTCGACATTGGTGAACAGAGCGATTTTAGACCGTTCCCCTGCGGGTATGGGCCGATCCGAGCGACACAGTAGAATGTCCGGCTGGATGCCGATGGAGCGCAGTTCCTTGACCGAGTGCTGGGTGGGCTTGGTTTTCAATTCACCTGAAGAACGGATATAGGGCAGCAGGGTGAGGTGCATAAACAAAGCGCGTTCCCGGCCCAGCTCCACGCCCATCTGGCGGATGGCCTCCAGAAAGGGCAAAGATTCGATATCACCCACCGTGCCGCCGATTTCCACCATCACCACATCCACCTCACCGGCACCGGCATGGATACAGCGTTTGATCTCATTGGTGATATGCGGGATGACTTGTACGGTACCCCCGAGATAATCGCCGCGGCGTTCCTTACGAATCACATTTTCATAGATACGCCCGGCGCTGAAGCTGTTGCGGCGGCTGGCGGTCATGCGCACAAAGCGCTCGTAATGCCCCAAATCCAGATCGGTCTCGGCCCCGTCGGCGGTGACATACACTTCGCCGTGCTGAAAGGGGCTCATAGTGCCGGGATCGACATTGATGTAAGGATCCAGTTTGATCAGGCTGACAGACAGCCCGCGGGTTTCGAGGATCGCTCCCAGCGAGGCGGCGGCAATGCCTTTGCCGAGCGAGGAAACCACCCCACCGGTGATAAAAATAAATTTTGTCATCATAGCTTAAACGGTTAAGTGGCGAAGGAAATAGTATATTGGGGTGAGGGGTAATCGTTCATAGCTCCTTGGATTTTTAATAAAAATTAACCACTTGGATTCGACCGCGCCATATACTTATGGTGCCATTCTAACCGCCAGCCGATCATCTTGCCGCTGGCGGCAAAATCATGCGCCACCCCGATGCCGGGTACAGCAGCTAAGCGCTTGCCGCAATACAGTAGCGGCAAGCGCTGGCGCTCCCAAGGCGGGATGTGAGCCTCCTGGAGTAGTTTTTTCAGCGACTGACTATGCCGACGGCCGTGCGGATGAAACCGTTCGCCGCCTTGACGATAACGGACACAGAGGGCGGTGAGGGTGCTGGGGCGTAAGCCGTTACCGGCTTGTGGCACCCATCGCAAGCTATCCCCATTGGGTAGCCGGAGAGGCTGGCAGGGGTCAGGCCACGGGGTCGGTTCGCGGGGTAACCGGGGCTGCGGGGCCAGGGCATAGAGCCGCTGCCGATAGCGGCGCAGCTCCGCCCCCGGCCAGCGGACGCAGGGTTGGCGATCCGCAGCCGCAGGCAGCAGCTCGCTCAGCACCTGCTGCAACTGCCGGGTGCTGGGTGGGGGCAGGCCGCAGGAGTGTACCCAATGCCGCAGTACATTGCGCTGCCGTGCCGGGCTGAGGTG
>SKOM01000281.1 GCA_007120095.1 Candidatus Competibacteraceae bacterium
GCTTGGTGACGGCGGGCCTGCGCAAGTTCGCCAACACACTCGCTTTGCGCAAAATGCTCACCGAGTTTCTGCGGCGATCCAGTCCGCGAACGGTGTATAAACCGGATCGAGTGTAAGCGCACAGATCGCCGGCAGCTCATAACTGTGCAGCGCTAAAATCGCCTGTTCAAGCTCCGGGTAACGCTCACGGGTGGTTTTGCAGAGCAGCCGGTACTCAGGCTCGCTCTGCACGGCGTCTTGCCAGTGAAACACGCTGTCGATGGCGGATATCTGGACACAAGCCGCCAGCTTACGCTCCACTAGAGCTTTAGCCAGCGCCTGTGCCTCGTCACGACTGCCTACAGTGGTGATAACGGCTATTGGGTTCATACTGTTCCTCAAAACGATTACGGTCTAACGTCGCCATCACCAGTGACCAAAACCGTAGCGAAGCTGAGGATTTGGCATCCGGTGCATGGCCTGGTTATGTGTGGCTTCAGGCGGGGAGGTCTGAATGCCGATCGATTACTCACAACTTTGCTCTGATATGTTAGGGTTTTGATTATCATTACCCGCCATGGAAACGCGAAACCTTCGCGCTGTAGATAACCTACTGCTATTTTAGTTTGGATGGCTATAAAATAGATGCCTACACCTTGGCGGGGGGTAGGCACAACCCTCGTTCCGACGCGCCCGCTTCGCAAGGCAAAAACAGACTGGGACGCTCCTGTATCCCACAGTTGATAGGTGAACCTGTAAAACCGGTTTGCTGAACGCAAAACGATTTCGCACAGAGGCTATTATGATGACCCATCAGTGTCACCACCATCTTCACAAGACGATTCATCACATCGGTTGGAACCGGGCCAATCCACCGGCTCTGACCATCACACCGGGTCAGACGGTAGAATTCGAGATCACGGAAGCATCGGGTGCTCAGATTAACCCGGATTCCACTGCGGCTGATATCACCCGACTGGATTCGGACAAGATTAATCCAGTCACCGGCCCTGTGCTCATCGACGGGGCGGAACCGGGTGACGCGATTAAAGTCACCGTGCTCGGTTTTTCCGCCTCCGGCTGGGGATGGACGGCGAATATCCCCGGTTTTGGATTGTTAGCCGATCAGTTTCCGGATCCCGCATTGCACATCTGGCGTTATGATGCTGAGCGTCTGACGCCCGCTGCCTATGGCCCCGGTGGGCGGGTGCCGCTCAAGCCGTTCTGCGGCACCATCGGTTTGGCTCCAGCCGCAGCGGGCACGCACAGTATCGTGCCACCGCGCCGGGTGGGGGGCAACATGGATGTGCGCGACATCAGCGAGGGGACTGAGTTATGGCTGCCGGTGGAAGTCGCTGGAGGGTTGTTCTCGGTCGGAGACACTCACGCCGCACAAGGCGATGGTGAGGTTTGCGGCACCGCGATTGAAAGCCCCATGAGCGTGGCCTTAGCCTTCGATCTGGAAAAACAGGCCCATCTGGCGTTTCCACGTTTGCGCACGCCCGGACCGGTCAGTCGCCACTTCGACAGCGCGGGTTATGACATCACCACCGGCATCGGCCCCGATCTGATGCAAGCGTCTCGTGACGCCGTAATGGGTATGATCGACCTGCTCTGCGCCAGTCAGGGATTATCGGCCGAGGACGCCTATCTGCTGTGCAGTGTGGCCGGAGATTTGCGCATCAGTGAAATCGTCGATCAGCCCCACTGGGTCGTGGCGTTCTATTTTCCCCGGATCGTGTTTTCCTGAATGCTATAGTCGTTTGCCCTGATTATCCTTGTGTGGGGGCGGTTCGCGAACCGCCCCTACAGCCTACAGCCTATATTCCATTCGCTGCCGCCCATGGAGAGCACGGTTCTAATGTTAGGATATTTCATTAAATGGCTATAACGGTTGCGCAGGTTAAAAACTGACAGCGTCGCTTTCTGAAAACGGATTGATGATCCTCATTCCGTCGATCTGCTGATCATGGTGTAAATCCTCGCTCATCAGGAGATCACAGCCGACACTCAATGCAGCCTCAACGATCAGACAGTCCCAGAATGAGAAGCCAGTATCACGGTGGCGAGTTATCGAATCCAAAATCAAGTGGGCATCAATCTGTACCAGCGGGTAGCGGGCAAATTGTTCGACCGCCTTGCCGGCCAGCTCCGTTGACAAGGGTTGCTTCAGCTTGCGAGTCGTGACGACGAAAAATTCCTGCAACACCTGGGTACTGACAATCAGCGCACTGCGGTTACCGTAATCGGCAATCAACCGCTTTGCAGTGCGCTGCTTTTCGGGTTGACCGGTATCGAAGGCATAGACCAGAAGATTGGTATCAGCGAATACCTTAACGCTCATGAATTTCGTCTCGCGACCAGTGCTGTCCCATGCTGCTTGCGGAGGATTGCTCAGTCAGCTCCAGTATGGCTTCGGTTGTACGACGGTGAATTTCATCGCCACCGGCATACTGCTCCAGGTAGGTGCGCAATACCGCATTGACGGAAGTACTCTGCTGCAGGGCTCGCTGCCGAGCCTTCAGTAATGTGTCTTTATCGACAGTGATCGTCAGATTTGCCATAGCAATATCCCGTGTTGCACTAAATCAGTGTAGCACGATTTTTATCTCAGAAGAACGGAGTTTTTCGCGCAATCTGGGTGAACGGTCAATCTTGATCAGGCAACAGATTGAGAGTTTACGTAACCACACTTACCCACCTTTCCGCTGCACTACCGACTGAAAAAACCGCCTGATCTCGCGATTCAGCCAATAGCGCCCCCAACCTTCCACAAAACCAACATGCCCCCCGGTGGCACTGAGCACCAACGTCACACCGGGGCCGAGGGCCGCAGCGCTCGGTACCACCTCCGGAGTCATCAGCGGGTCATCCAGCGCATGCAGGATCAGCGTCGGGGTATGAATCGTGCGTAAATACCTGGTGCAACTGGCCCGCCGATAATAATCCTCGACCCCGGCATAGCCATGCAGGGGCGCGGTGATTCGATCATCAAACTGAAAAAAATCCCGAATTTGATCCAGCTCGGCCAGGTCAATCGGGCCGTCACTGCGCTGAGCAAATTTCTCACGATAACCGGCTTTGCAGGCGCGCAGCAGATGCCATTGGTACACGCGCGCAAAACCCC
>SKOM01000036.1 GCA_007120095.1 Candidatus Competibacteraceae bacterium
GTGCATCCCGAAGCCTATCCCCTGGCCCAGCGGATTATCGCCGCTTGCGGGCGGCCATTGGATCAGGTGCTCGGCCAGCACGATCTGCTCCGGGGTCTGCGACCCGAAACCTTCACCGATAAGCACTTCGGTTTACCGACGGTGCGCGATATTCTCGGCGAATTGGAAAAACCCGGCCGTGATCCGCGTCCTGAGTTTAAAACCGCCGCATTCCGCGAGGGAGTAGAAACCCTGGCGGATCTACGTCCTGGCATGCTATTAGAAGGGGTGGTCAGTAATGTAGCCAATTTCGGTGCCTTTGTCGATGTCGGCGTTCATCAAGACGGGCTGGTGCATATTTCCGCACTGGCTAACCGCTTTGTGCGCGATCCCCGCGACGTTGTTAAGGCCGGTGACGTGGTGACCGTGAAAGTGCTGTCGGTTGATCCCGAACGGCGGCGTATTGGACTGAGTTTGCGCTTGGATGATGAACCCGGCCACGCCCCTCCCAAAGCGGCGCGATCTAAACCGCGCAAACCCACAGAGCGCTCTGCGAAACCCGCACCGGAAAAAAGCGTCGGTGCCTTGGCTGCGGCTTTTGCACAGGCGCGTCACCGCCGTTGAATCATTATCGTTCATCGGGCGCGTTGCGAGCCAGCCCGGTGGGTATACACTCGCTGCGCCAATGGGTGAACGCCCAGTCGATAATCGTAGCGGCGGGCGCATGAGCCAATTCGGCAGGCGGCTGCTGACCGAGGAAGCGCAAAGCCGCCGTCAAGGCCGGGCCAGGATGTTCATCATCCAGTGCCAATGCTCCCGTTTGCTTGCTGAGCTTAACGCCCTGAGCATCCACGACAACCGGGATGTGTAAGTATTCTGGAGTCGGCTGCTGCAATAATTGCTGGAGATAAATTTGCCGCGGAGTGGAATCCAGCAAATCGCTGCCGCGTACCACTTGGTTGATACCTTGCTCAGCATCATCCACCACCACAGCAAGTTGATAAGCAATGATTCCATCCGCTCGTTGCAACACAAAATCGCCGACCTCAGCCTCAAGCTGCTGCGACTTCTCGCCTTGCAGGCGATCTGTGAAACGGATAGTCCGAGGTTGAGCGCGAACCCGCAGAGCAGCGGGGCATTCCGGCTGGCACACGCCTGTGCGGCACCACCCCGGATAAACCCACCCCGCTGCCCCTATACGGGCGTGCTGCGCTAGCTTTCGGCGGCTACAGGTACAAGGGTACAGCCAGCCAGCAGCACGCAATTGCGCCAATGCGTGTTGGTAATGGTCCTGTCGCTGGCTTTGATACAATACGCAACCGTCCCAGTACAATCCATAAGCTTCCAGGGTGCGCAATATACGATCCGCCGCTCCCACAACCACTCGTGGCGTATCGACATCTTCGATGCGTACCTGCCAGTGCCCCGAACGAACCCGAGCCTCCAGAAAACTGGCTAGCGCAGCCTGCAAAGAGCCAAAATGCAGGGGGCCGCTGGGAGAGGGCGCAAAACGACCAGTAATTATCTTATCAGACACAATACAATCAAGCTGGCCAATTCGCTCATCCCGGCATGTCGACTACCGTGCCAGATGTTTTTCCTGCAATTCTTGAACCGTTTTACAATCAATACAAAGCGTTGCTGTAGGACGTGCCTCCAGCCGCCGCAGCCCGATTTCAACGCCACAGGATTCGCAGTAACCGTACTCATCCGTCTCAATCAGGGCGAGGGTATCCTGAATTTTCCTCAATAATTTACGCTCTCGATCACGGGTGCGTAACTCCAAAGCAAACCCCTCCTCTTGGGTGGCTCGATCCGTCGGATCAGGATAGCTGCCGGAATCGTCCTTCATGTGACTGACTGTTTCGGTCACACTCTGCTGTAACTGACGCTGCCATTCGAGCAACAGTTTCCGAAAATGCGCCTTTTGCGCCTCATTCATGTACTCTTCGGACTCTGTTAACTCATAAGGCGCTGTTTCAGGCGCACTGATTTGCCTATCAACCAGGACCATGTCAACTCCTTTTTTCAAATATCATCAACCGAAGCAAGGCTTATAGCAAAAAGCGGCCAGTCGGGCAATGTGTTGACAGCTTTTGCTACCAACATAATCAATTTTAGTTATTATGGGACTTACCTATCGGGCAACAACCTTTGGCTCGTTGTCCGGTTTAGCATCTAAGTCATTTATCAATCAGGAGGAACTGATGAAACACCTAACCGTCACTGCCTTCGCGGTACTCTTCGCTGTCGGCTCGCTGGCCAGCGCCCCTACCGCCGGTGCTCAGCAGACTTTCGTCAATATCGGCACCGGTGGCCAAACCGGAGTGTACTATGTGGTCGGGCAGTCAATCTGCCGTTTGGTCAATCGTAACACCGATGAACACGGTATTCGTTGCACTGCCCCTTCCACCGGTGGCTCAGTCGCCAACCTTAATGCGCTGCGCGCTGGTGAGCAGGAAATGGGGGTCGCCCAATCCGATCAGCAATACAACGCCTTAAATGGCATTGGGGCGTTTGCTGATGCCGGCCCCATGGAAGAACTGCGCGCCGTGTTCTCGGTACATCCCGAACCCTTTACTGTGGTCGCTCGTGCCGATTCTGGCATTGAAACTTTTGATGATCTAGTCGGCAAGCGAGTCAATATCGGCAACCCCGGCTCAGGGCAACGCGCCACCATGGATATGTTGATGGAGCTGCGGGGCTGGTCACGCGGTGATTTCAGACTCGCCTCTGAACTGCGGGCGGCCGAACAAGCCCAGGCGCTTTGTGATAATCGCGTCGATGCCATTATCTACACCGTAGGTCATCCCAACGGCTCGATTCAGGAAGCCACCACCTCATGCGACACCCGCATTATTGCAGTCACGGGGGATGACATCGAGCAATTGGCAGCCGATAACCCCTACTATGCCATCGCCACCATTCCTGGCGGCATGTACAACAACAACCCGGATGATGTCCAAACCTTCGGTGTGGGTGCTACTTTTGTTTCCACCACCCATGTCAGCGAAGACGTTATCTATGCCGTCGTTAAAGCGGTGTTCGAGAATTTTGACCGCTTCAAGCGCTTGCATCCAGCCTTCGCTAATTTGGACGAAGCCGCAATGATCACCAACGGCTTATCGGCACCTTTGCATGACGGTGCCGTGCGTTACTTCACCGAACGCGGCTGGATGTAACCCCGGTCGATCCGGGAAGCGGTTGACTCCCGGATCTGCCCTTGTTACCCAACGACAACGATACCCGTCAATTCTGGCAGGAGAGCCCGCCGATGATTGCACACACCTTGAATCACTGTGCTGCACTATTGTTCGCCGCCCTGATGTGTTTCCCTTGGCTACCGGCATATACCGCTGATCTGAGCATCGGCACCGCTAGCCGGGCGGGGGTGTATTATCAAGTCGGTCGCGCCCTGTGTCGGCTGACCAATGAGAGCTATAGCGAACACGGTCTGCGCTGTGAGACGCTGGTCACCGGCGGTTCGATTGCTAATCTGCGCGGTTTGCGCAATGACACCATGAATCTGGCGGTGGTGCAATCCGATTGGCACTACCATGCGATGCAAGGTACGGGGCCTTTCCAAGCGGCGGGGCCGGATACCGAACTCAGGGCTTTGTTTTCCGTACATGGCGAACCGTTTACCCTGGTGGCACGCCGCGATGCGGACATCACCCAACTTGACGATTTAATTGGCAAGCGGGTCAATATCGGCAATCCCGGTTCGGGACAGCGGGCAACCATGGAGGTGGTGATGGCGGCCAAGAGTTGGACGCTTGCCGATTTTGCCTTGGCCAACGAATTACCCGCTGCCCAGCAATCCATGGCGCTCTGCCATGATCGGGTTCAGGCCATGGTGTATACCGTGGGCCACCCCAATGACTCGGTTGCTCAAGCAGTACGATTGTGTGATGCCCGTTTGGTTGAGGTCAGCGACAGCACAATTGACATCCTGGTTGACGACAATCCGTATTACGCTTATATGGAAATTCCTGGCGGACTCTACACCGGCAATCCTGACCCGGTACGCACCTTTGGCGTCAAAGCCACCCTGGTCGCCTCTGCACAACTGGATGAGGATTATGCTTACGTGGTAGTGCAAACATTATTTGAAAATATTGAGCGATTTAAAACACTGCATCCTGCATTTGCGGCTTTGGTGGTCGAAGAAATGCTGCAAGACGGTCTGTCGGCTCCCCTGCATCCCGGTGCCGAACGCTATTATCGGGAACGGGGCTGGTTGCAAGATTAATCCCTATTCACTGCAAGCACAGATAGCGATTAACAACAGCGAGGAATGAGCAGAATGAGCGCAGAACACGGTCACACCTCGGCCACAGCGGATGATAAGTTCCAGGACTTAGTCGCACAAGTTGACACCGGTGCCCGTGATCCGGGAGGCATACCGGAGAAGATTATCCTGTCGGTTGCCGTCGCTTGGTCATTATTTCAACTATGGATCGTATCGCCCGTACCGTTTATGCTGGGTTTCGGGGTATTCAACGACACGGAAGCCCGCTCCATTCACCTGGCCTTCGCTGTTTTTTTAGCCTATCTGGCTTTTCCCGCGTTGGCGCGTTCCCCCCGCCGTTACATCCCGATTCAAGACTGGATTATGGCGGTGGTTGGCGCATTTTGTGCCGGTTATCTGTACTTATTCTACCAGCAGCTATCGGGGCGCCCAGGCGCACCGTCCACTATAGATATCGTTGTCGCCTGCGTCGGTATGGTGTTATTACTCGAAGCGACTCGCCGCGCTTTAGGGCCGCCGCTGATGGTCGTCGCCATTGTGTTTCTGGCCTATACCTTTCTCGGCCCCTATATGCCGCAGATCATCGCCCACCGCGGTGAAAGTTTAGCGTCTGTAGCCAATCATCAATGGATTACCACCGAAGGCGTGTTCGGCATAGCCCTGGGCGTATCGACCAGTTTTGTCTTTTTGTTTGTCTTATTCGGTTCGTTGCTGGACAAAGCCGGGGCGGGCAATTATTTCATTAAAGTCGCCTTTTCCCTGCTCGGCCATTATCGCGGCGGGCCGGCCAAAGCCGCTGTGGTCGCTTCCGGCATGACCGGACTGATTTCCGGCTCCTCGATTGCTAATGTGGTCACCACCGGCACCTTCACCATCCCGATGATGAAACGGGTGGGGTTCAGTTCGGAAAAAGCCGGGGCCGTTGAAGTCGCCTCCTCAGTGAATGGGCAAATCATGCCACCGGTCATGGGGGCGGCCGCGTTTTTAATGGTTGAATATGTTGGGATCAGTTATTTTGAAGTCGTCAAACACGCTTTTCTACCCGCGCTGATTTCCTACATTGCCCTCGTGTATATGGTGCATCTGGAAGCACTTAAAGCCAATATGCAGGGATTACCGCGCACCGTGATGCCCAAACCCTGGGTACAACGCATCACCGGGTTCTTATTTGGCTTCATTATGTTATGCGTTTTGTCCGTGGGTGTTTATTACGGCATCGGGTGGCTGAAACCGGCCTTTGGCGATGCTGCCATTTGGATTTTATCAGCGGGTTTGGCGGTGATTTATCTGGCCTTGCTCGTGCTGGCCACGCGCTATCCCGAACTTGAACCCGATAATCTTAAAAATAAAAACATCGTACTGCCAGCGCCCGGCCCGACCATTAAATCAGGTTTGTATTTTGTCCTTCCGGTAATTGTGCTGGTCTGGTGCCTGATGGTTGAACGCCTGTCACCGGGTCTTTCGGCGTTTTATGCCACGATCTTGATGATTGGCATCCTGCTCACCCAACGTCCGCTCAAAGCGCTGTTACGGGGTGAAGGTCGTTTGGGTCAGGCGCTAGTGGCCGGAGTACGTGATTTATTCGACGGTCTGGTCGCAGGTGCCCGTAATATGATTGGCATCGGTATCGCCACAGCGACTGCGGGCATTATTGTCGGTTCGGTCTCACAAACCGGTGTGGGTTCAGCACTGGCCGAGGTGGTCGAGATTTTATCGATGGGTAATATCCTGCTGATTTTGATCTATACCGCGATTCTCAGCCTGATTCTCGGCATGGGGTTACCGACTACCGCAAATTATATCGTCGTCTCCTCGCTGCTCGCACCGGTTATCGTCACCCTCGGGGTGCAAAGCGGTCTGATTGTGCCACTGATTGCGGTGCATTTGTTTGTCTTTTATTTCGGTATCATGGCCGATG
The DNA here is from genome assembly GCA_007120095.1 of Candidatus Competibacteraceae bacterium. Lineage (GTDB taxonomy): Bacteria > Pseudomonadota > Gammaproteobacteria > Competibacterales > Competibacteraceae > SKOM01. The sequence continues at coordinate 6,150 of SKOM01000036.1, forward strand.
TCACCCCGCCGGTCGGACTGGCCTCATTCGCTGCGGCGGCGGTGTCTAAGGGCGATCCTATCCGCACCGGTTTTCAAGCGTTTTACTACAGCCTGCGCACCGCCGCCCTGCCCTTTTTGTTTATTTTTAACACCGATCTCCTGTTGATCGATGTAACCTGGCTACAAGGAATATTCATTTTCTGCGTTGCCACAGTAGCCATGCTCATTTTTGCGGCGGCCTTACAGGGGTATTTTTTCACCCGCAGTCGTTGGTATGAATCCATTGCCCTAGTACTCATCGCCTTTACCCTATTCCGACCAGGCTTCTGGATGGATATGATTTACGCACCGTATGAAGACGTCGCCCCGCCGGAAATCATGCGGGTGGCCGGTGAAACCCCGCCCGGCACGGAGCTGCGGCTGCGCATTGATGGGGTCGATGATATTGGTCAACCGATATCCTTTGTGGCTATATTGCCATTGGGCGCAGGTACCGACGGCGAACAGCGCCTGCTTGATGCTGGTGTCGAACTGATGCAGATCGATGACACTCTGATGATCGACCATGTGGCGTTCGACAGCCCGGCGCAACGGGCAGGTCTGGACTGGGATCAAACCATCACCGCTGTGTTAGTGCCCACCAATCAGCCGTGGAAGGAACTACTGTATATTCCAGCACTGCTGGCACTAGGCATGGTCATTACATTGCAACGGCGCCGCCATGCGCGCCGCTCAATCCCTACGGTACCCGCTTAAACGGAGCAGATGCAACGTGTATAAAGACATTCTGATACCTATTGATATGAGCGATGAGAAAACCTGGCGTGAACCGCTGCAAACAGCCATCGTTTTTGCCCGACAATTCGGTTCACGGCTGCATATCATGATGGTGGTTCCGAGTTTTCAATCCCCACTGGTCGGCTCGTTTTTCCCCAAACACTACGAACAGCAGATGCACGAGCAGGCGGATCGGGAAATCCATACCTTTGTGCAACAACAGGTACCGGCTGAGTTAGCGGTGCAAACCATCGTCGCTGTCGGCACTATCTACGAGGAAGTAATTAACGCCGCCGAGCAACTGCACTGCGATCTGATCATCATGGGTCGCAGCGGCACGTCCAAGGCTAATTTCCTGCTCGGTCCCAATGCTGCGCGGGTTATGCGCCATGCTAACACCTCGGTATTAATCGCTCACGATGCAGGTTAGCCGATTAAGCGGACGTGGGGTCAGCGCTCACCCCTCGCCATCATCGGACGATGAAGCTCGACGGTGGCTTTTAAGCGTATGCGAAAAATCGTGCAACAGTACGGCCAAGGGGCGCCACTGCAAATCCAGGCAACGGCGTGCAGCGTCTGCCGCCGCTGTTGTATTCCCCAGCAATAACTGGCGTGCGGCATAACGTTCCCAGCGCTCCGCTTGGGCTTCTATTTCGATAAGCTGGCTGAGTGCCATGCCGCAGCGGTGACATTCACTGCCCCCGCGGTAACGAGCGCGACAGTTTGGACAGCGTTCCATCAGCTCTCTAGGTAATACAGAATGTCAGCCAAAGTGTCCATGTCATCAGCCACAGTGCTCGTATCGCTTGTGGCTAAGGCATCACGTATGGATTCAATGAGATCGATCATTTCTTCCCGATCTTCAGGCGTCGCTTGATCCAGCAAGCGTTCCGCCTTTGCCACTAAATCACGCGCCTGTTGCTGACTATCGGCTGATCCAGAAGCGGTACCACCATCATCATAATCAACGTCTTCTTGGTCAAACAAGGCTCCAATGCGGCTGCGTGCACTGTCTAATTCAGCACGATCATAACGGCGCAGAGCGTTATCGATAGTAATCGACGCTTCCAAGCCGGTGCTTTTTTCCACAGCGGAGACATTTAACACCCCGTTCAAATCTAAACTCAGCCGCGTAATAATTTCATTACCTGCCGGGACATTACTGAGACCTTCAATGTTAAAACTGCCAATCCGCGTATTATGACGCGCATCTATCGCCTCACCTTGAAAAATCTCTACATCGACGGCCTTTTGACCATCATGCAGGGTGTAAAACACTTCGCTTTTAGTTGTCGGTATCGGGGTGTTTTTATGAATGATGGGTACAAAATAATGGATCGAGGGCAGGCCATCGATTTCACCCATGGCACTGGTGCCAAAGGTATAAGGGGTGATATCGACCAGCACGGCGGACACTTCTTGACCGGCAATCATGGCCGCCTGAATCGCTGCCCCCATCGCCACGCACAGATCCGGATTCACCTCACCACGCGGCTGGCGCTTAAATTCCTGCTCCAGACGTTCACTGACCAAAGGTGTTCGGGTACTACCGCCCACCAATAGCACCTCATCAATGTCCGCCACAGTCAGTTGCGCTCCTTTAAGCGCGGTATGCACGGCCTCCAGCGTCTCATTAATGTAGGCTTCGATCATGCCCTCGTAATCGGCTCGCGCGATTTCCAGCGACAAATGCACCGGCTGCCCGTCATGCTCCAATAAATATTCTTCCTCAATCGTGAAAAATGGCTGATCAGACAGTGCAATTTTAGCGGTTTCTGCCGCACGGGTGATGCGCGCCATGGCTTGACGCGAGCTGTGGGCATCGACTTTTTGGGTGGTGTGTAAATGCCGCACCAGGTGATCGACTAACTTCTGATCAAAGTCGTCGCCACCCAGATGATTATTACCGTGGCTCCCTAAGACCTCGACCACCTGATCTTGAATGCGCACCACAGAGACATCAAATGTGCCCCCGCCTAAATCATAAACCAGTATATTTTTACTGCCATGCTGATCGGCTTCATAAGCTAAAGCGGCGGCAGTGGGTTCATTGATAATCCGCACCACTTCGAGACCGGCAATTTCACCCGCCTCACGGGTCGCTTGACGCTGGGCATCATTGAAATAAGCAGGCACCGTGATCACCGCCTTGCTCAGCGCTTGACCTAAATGCTTTTCAGCGATGGCTTTGAGCCGCTTGAGAATAATGGCAGAGATATCCTGCGGCGTATAGCTCTGACCCGCCATTTCGATCGAGTCATCAGTCCCCATGCGGCGTTTAATCGATCTCACACTGCGTTCAGGGTATAACGGGTATTGATTTTTGGCCGCCTCACCCACCAGCAGGCTCCCATCATCGGCCACTCCGACAAAGGACGGTAAGATGATGTGACCTCGGTCATCAGGGATCACCGTGACTTTGCCATCTTGGAATACAGCCACTTCGGAATTGGTGGTACCGAGGTCGATACCAATAATGATGTCTTGGGAATTACTCATGAATGGATTCTCGCTTATTAACTTTCACGTCGCTGGGGCGTAGCAACTCATCGTCCCAGAAAAAACCTTTACGCAGTTCGCTTGTAACCACACCTGAAGGCCGATCAGGTTGAAATTCCACCTCAACCACCTTCATAATGTGAGGATCCAGCGGCTGATTCACAGCTTCTACAGGGCGAACATGATACGCCTCTAAAATTCGATCCAAACGCCGCATACTCATTGTTTGACCTTCTCGCAAAGCATCCAGTAAACGCTTGTGACGATACCGGACACGTTCCAGCAGATTACGCGGCTGCACAGTTGCCGAACGCAATGCGGCCTCCAGACGATCACGCAGATCGAGTAATTCCAGCAGCAAGGGGCGTAGGGTTTCCCGACTGAGCGTATGCTGAGCAGCACGTAATTGATCAAGTTCACGCACTAAGGCGCGATTATCAGCCTCTAAGGTCGCAAATACCGACTTAAACTGCTCCAATACCTCTTTCACCTGACGACTTTCCCGCTTGACCTCCGCTTTGAGTCCGGCCAGTTCAGCAAACACGGACAGGGCATCGTCTTCCGGCGGTGGAAGCTCACTGATTTCGTCTAAATAGTTACGAAACCGTTCAACCAGTTCCTGCTTAGTCGATTCATCCATGCGGTCAATCATACAGAGCGGTTCAGGCTGGAGCGTAAGGCGTCCTGCAACTGGCTTAATGTGGGACGGGCGGCTACCAAGGGTTGGGTGGTGTGATCCACATCGTCGCACAATAATTGACTGAGCGTCGGTTGCTCCACATTAAACAGCCGGTAACGCAGGCGATCACGTTGCGTGCGCAGCGTTTCGAAAGCGGTCCGAATCGCCTGAAAACGTTGCGGATCACGATCTGGCGGATAGGCGCGCACTTGGTGTAGATACGCCTTGTGTACGGTGGCGTCATCGGCGGTTTCAGGGATACCTAATACCGCAAATGGATTACTCATCAGTCTTTTTCTCCAAAATCGGGTCCCAATGGTAGAGGCAAGGGGGGCAAACCTTGCGCTTGGAGTTGATCATTCAGAACATCGATTGCTTTTTTAGGATCATCTGTGTCTAATTCATTCATAAGATCTTCTATCTTATTCATAAATTGCACAAATTCCCTTGGTATACCCGGCGGCAACCCGAAACCAGTATCGAGGAACTCTTCAATCATCGCGACTGTAGACAAATCTTTACACTCCAGAGCGCTTTCCAAGGCATGATCTAATGCCAACTGATCGGCTGAAGTGGTCAGCCTAAATTGCCCGCGGCTGCGAGCAAAGACATCGTAGTACACAAAACGGGGCGGTTCACTGAAACGCTGTCGGGCCACTGAGGCATAGTCGGCCAGCGTCTCATAGGCGGGTACCGCATGGAATGCATCACAGATGGCTGTCAATTGTGATTCGGAAAAGCTTAATTGCGCCGCAGCAGTTTGCAAAGGCCGCCGCAGGGACTGCAACACCTGATCTAGCCCCTTAACTTGACTCTCTAGATAGCGATGTACCCATGCAACCAGTCGCATCACCTCTTCAATGGAGGCCGCCGGTGTACGCGGTTGCGCCTGCTGTACATGACGATCCAAGCTTCGCGGGGCGACGGCTAAGCACCGACCCTCGACGCGGCAGATAAAACGCGCCAATAAACCGCCGCCAAGCAATGACATACCCTGCTGCAACGCGTCTGTTGCCCGCGCATCATCACCTTGATGGATACGCACCAACCCTTGAACCAGACAAGCCAAGCCTTGCTCAGGCGCTTCTTGGGCGTAGTTGAGCGCTGCGGCCAGTTCGCGCTCGACCAAGTCATAGCGTTGGCTTTTGACCCGCTTACGGGCATGACCTAAATGACAATCGACGAGCAAACGTCTGGCGCTCGCATTAATCGGATCACGTCGCAATAATGTGTTGGCAAAACCCGCCGCTTTCTTGAAGGCTTGACGACGATAGGCCGCTTTGGCAGCCGACATCAGTATCTCCGCATCTTCGGGAAACTGCTGCACCGCTTGTTCAATCCAGTAATCTTGAGACTTACTGTTCTTATCGTGTGCCGCGATGTCAATTAA
>SKOM01000115.1 GCA_007120095.1 Candidatus Competibacteraceae bacterium
ATTCGCTGGAATGAGGCCGGTCTATTACCGGTGATTGCCCAAGACGCGGACAGCGGACGGGTATTGATGCTGGCTTGGATGAACCGTGAGGCACTGGCTGCTACGGCAAATGGCGGTAAAGCCGTGTATTGGTCACGCTCCCGCCAGCGACTGTGGCATAAAGGCGAGACGTCCGGCAATGTGCAGAAGGTCAAATCGATCCGCTTGGATTGTGATCATGATGCTTTGTTGCTTGAAGTCGAACAGGTGCAGGGTATTGCTTGTCACACAGGGAGGCAGAGCTGTTTTTTCCAGCGCCTCAGCGATCACAACTGGCAAGCTGTTGATCCGATATTACGCAACCCTGACGAGATGTACGGCTCATGAGTGATATTCTGCAACAACTGGGCCAGACCTTAGAAGAACGCAAACAGGCTGATTCCGGCAGCTCTTATGTGGCCAAGCTTTATGCGTCCGGACTCGACAGTATTTTAAAAAAGGTCGGTGAAGAAGCGACCGAAACCATTATTGCGGCCAAAAATGGTGAGCCGCAGCAATTGATTCATGAAACCGCTGATCTATGGTTTCACACCTTGGTTATGCTGGCTCAGCACAATCTGCGCCCGGAACAGGTACTGGCTGAATTAGAACGGCGTTTTGGCCAATCGGGTCTAGCGGAAAAAGCCGCACGCACTACGCGTCCACCTTCAGCATGATGCGGGTGTCGTACATTAATTATTGAGGAATAAACCACTATGGGCATTAGTATTTGGCAATTATTGATTGTACTGGCCATCGTGCTGGTGATATTTGGCGCCAAGCGACTGCGTGGGCTAGGTACCGATTTAGGGGCTTCAGTTAAAGGCTTTCGTGATGCCATGAAGGAAGGTGAAAACGACAAGTCAGAAGAGCCTGTGGCAGGAACGGCTGAGCGTAGCAATGCGGAACACGCCATTGAGGTGGACAAGGAGCGGGTGATTGATGCTGAAGTTGTCAAGGACAAAGACAAGACCTAATCCCCGCAAGAGCATGTGCCATGTTTGATATGGGTCTATGGGAAATTTTACTCATCGGTGTGATTGCGCTGATTGTCGTGGGGCCTGAGCGTCTACCGCGTTTGGCGCGTACCGCTGGATTGTGGCTGGGTAAAGCCCGCAGTATGGTGGCGACAATCCGTTATGAAGTGGAGCGTGAACTCAAAGTCGATGAGTTAAAACGTGAGATTAAACAGCAAACCGATAGTGAAGAATTTCGTGACCTGAGCGAGCAAGTCAAATCGGTTGACTCAGATTTGCGCTCTGTCGGTAAAGCCCTGCACACTGATATCGATGGTGCACCTAAGTCAACGGATACACCACCGTCTAAGACTGAAGCTAACGCACCGTCGCCACCCGATTCCCCCTCCAAACCTCATTCAGGATAGCCGCCGTGACGCGTTCAGCGGAAGACGATCAAGAACAACCGTTCATCAGTCATTTAATGGAACTGCGCGATCGCCTGTTGCGTATGGTACTGGGTGTATTGCTGGTGTTTGCCGTGTTGGTGCCGTTTGCCAACCCATTGTACCAAGCGATCTCACAGCCGCTACGGGATCAATTACTTGACGGCCATCAGATGATTGCCACCGGGACGGTGACACCGTTTCTGGTACCACTCAAACTGACTCTAGCGTTAGCTTTTTTTATTGCCCTGCCTTGGGTGCTGTATCAACTCTGGGCGTTCATAGCTCCGGGGTTGTATCGGCATGAGAAAAAAATGGTCATGCCGCTAGTGATTTCCAGTACGCTGCTGTTTTACACCGGAATGGCCTTTGCCTATTTTGTGGTGTTACCGCTGTTTTCCGCTTTTATGGCGGGTACGACACCGGAAGGGGTGAACTGGATGCCGGATATCCATCTGTACTTGAGTTTTCTGCTGACGCTGTTTTTTGCTTTTGGGATTGCTTTTGAAGTACCGGTGGCCACGATCTTGTTGTGTCTAGTTGGGGTCACCACGCCCGACGCCTTAGCTAAAAAACGTCCCTACATTTTTGTGGGGGCGTTTGTCTTTGGGATGTTGCTCACCCCACCGGATGTTATTTCCCAGACTTTGCTTGCGGTGCCCATGTGGTTATTGTTCGAGGTGGGTCTCGTCCTCTCGCGGATTTTATTACGGCGTAGGGCACAACTGTCCGCCAACGATTCAGTGGCACCCATTGACAAAGACTCCCCCTGATACGGCACACCCCGTGTGACTGAACCTAATTGTGGAACCAATAATGTTTCACGTGAAACATTCAAGCCCAACGGAGGGTATGGTGTACGATCCCAAAACATTTCAAGGCATGATTCTGGCGCTACAGGATTATTGGTCTGAACAAGGCTGTGTACTGGTACAACCCTACGATATGGAAGTGGGTGCCGGCACATTCCATCCGGCCACGTTTTTACGGGCTATCGGTCCAGAGCCGTGGAGTTCGGCCTATGTACAACCCTCACGCCGTCCTACCGATGGCCGCTATGGCGAAAATCCCAACCGCTTGCAGCATTATTATCAGTATCAAGTAGTGATTAAGCCGTCACCGATTAATTTACAAGAATTGTATTTAGCCTCGCTGTACCGTCTCGGCATCGATCCGCTGATCCATGATATCCGCTTTGTCGAGGATAACTGGGAGTCACCCACTTTAGGCGCTTGGGGATTGGGTTGGGAAGTATGGCTCAACGGCATGGAGATTACTCAGTTTACCTATTTTCAGCAGGCGGGTGGTTTGGATTGTCGGCCGGTTATGGGTGAATTGACGTATGGTTTGGAGCGTATCGCCATGTATTTACAGGGCGTAGAAAGCGTGTTTGATCTGGTATGGACGGATGGTCCGTTAGGCCGAGTCACCTATGGCGATGTATACCATCAAAACGAAGTCGAGCAATCGCGCTACAATTTTGAATTAGCGGACACCCGCAGTCTGTTTGACTGGTTTGATACCTGTGAGCGTGAAGGCGAAAAACTGATTGAGCAGGGCTTGCCTTTGCCGGCGTATGAAATGACCTTGAAAGCCTCACATACGTTTAATTTGCTCGATGCCCGCAAAGCCATTTCGGTGACCGAGCGCCAACGCTATCTGCTACGGGTCCGCACCATGGCGCGTGCGGTAGCCCACAGTTACTATGCTAGTCGTGAGCAACTCGGCTTTCCCATGTGTACCAATCCATCGGTGAATCCTGATGGCCGCTGATACTCCATTAACCCGTGATTTTTTGTTTGAAATCGGCACTGAGGAATTGCCCCCTCAATGGGTGCTGCCCTTAGCGCAAGCTTTGCAACAAGGTGTCGTTCAAGGTTTGGACAAAGCCCAGATTGCTCATGGTACGGCTCAGTGCTTTGCCACACCTCGGCGTTTAGCGGTGTTGATCTCTGATGTAGCGACTCAGCAGCCCGATCAACACCAGCAACGCCGCGGACCCGCACTGCGAGCCGCATTCGATGCTGAGGGTAAACCAACCAAAGCGGCTCAAGGTTTTGCCCAATCGTGTGGGGTGAATGTTGAGCAACTCGACCGTATGGAAACCGATAAGGGGGCTTGGTTGGTTTATCGGCAAACGCAGCAAGGCCAAGCGGCTGAAATTTTGATTCCCAACATCGTCACTCAGGCTGTTGATGGCCTGCCGATCCCTAAACGCATGCGTTGGGGGGCAGGTGAAGCCACGTTTTCTCGTCCAGTGCGCTGGCTGTTGGTATTGTTTGGTGATCAACCCATTCCACTACGGCTATTTGATCTCGATGCCGATACCGTAAGTTATTGCCATCGTTTTCATCACCCCGATCCGATCACGATTCCCTGTGCGGCTGACTACATCACGCTGCTGCATGAACCCGGTGTTGTGATTGCTGATTTTGCTGAACGCCGAGCACGTATTCACCAACAAGTCGAACAGGTAGCGGCTGCCGCAGGAGGTAAAGCGGTGGTGACTGACGCCTTGCTAGATGAGGTGACGGCTCTAACAGAATGGCCGGTCGCTATTTTAGGGCATTTTGAAGAACGGTTTCTGCAAGTACCCGCAGAGGCGTTAATCACCACCATGCAATATCATCAGCGCTATTTCCCTGTGGTGGATACATCCGGTCAGCTCATGCCCTGTTTTATCACCATCAGCAATCTGAGAAGCCAAAACCCCGAGCAGGTGCGTATTGGTAACGAGCGGGTGATTCGGCCACGCTTTAGTGATGCCGAGTTTTTCTGGAATCAGGATCGGGCACGTCCTCTTGCGGTGCAGATTGAGCGTTTAGAGACGGTCATATTCCAACAAAAGTTGGGAACCTTGCGTGATAAATCCACTCGGGTACAAGCATTAGCTGTGGATATGGCTCAGCAGTTGAATGCACCGGTTGAGTTAGCACGACGAGCTGCCGAATTGGCTAAATGTGATTTACTCACCGATATGGTGCAGGAGTTTCCTGAACTTCAGGGAGTGATGGGCAGTCATTATGCCCGCCATGACGGTGAGTCGGCTGAAGTGGCTCAAGCTTTGGAAGAGCAATACCATCCGGCATTTGCCGGTGATACCTTGCCGCAGACACTGACGGGACAAATATTAGCAGTCGCAGAACGCTTGGATACTCTGGTGGGTATTTTTGCCATTGGCCAGGCCCCTACGGGCAACCGAGATCCTTTTGCGCTGCGGCGTGCGGCGTTAGGTGTCAATCGTATTCTCATTGAGTGTCGTTTACCCTTGGATTGTGAGTCGTTACTACAAAAGGCGACGATCGGTTATACCCATCAATCCGTGGATGCGGAATCGATCATCTCAGAGGTGTTTGATTTCATCTTTGAACGTCTACGCGCTTATTATCAAGAGCGTGAGGTGGATGGTGACTTATTTGCAGCGGTGTTAGCTAACCGTCCCACTCAGCCACTGGATTTTGACCGGCGATTGCAGGCAGTCAGTGCTTTTAGAGAGTTACCCGAGGCCGCTGATCTGATTGCCGCCAATAAGCGGATTCGCAATATTCTACGTAAAATAACAGGCCCCTTAGCGGTTGAACCCGATACGGCCATGTTACGCGAACCGGCAGAACAAACCCTGTTGACTCGCATGATTCAGATTACGCCTGGCGTCATCGCCCAATTGGAACAAGCCGATTACGCCACCGCTTTGAGTCAACTGGCTACACTGCGCGATCCCGTCGATCAGTTTTTCGATCAGGTCATGGTTATGGCTGATGACATCACGGTACGCAATAATCGCCTGGCGCTGTTGGCACAACTGGACTCAGTGTTTAATCAGGTGGCTGATTTGTCACGTTTGCGTTGAGTAACCTGATATGAAACTGGCTGTTTTAGGTCGTGACGGCGTCATCAATCATGCGACGCCTTACATCATCCGGCGACCGGAAGACTGGCATCCTTATCCCGGCAGCATAGAGGCGATTGCGCGCTTGAATCGAGCAGATTATCTGGTGGTGATTGCGAGCAATCAGCCGGGTATTGCCCAAGGTTTGATTGATATGGACAGTCTCAATCGTATTCATGAACGGATGCAGCAACAACTGCGTCGCTGCGGTGGATCGCTGGATGCGATCTTTTTCTGTCCCTCGGACGATGATAACCATCCCGATCGGAAACCCAACCCCGGTTTACTACTGGCCATTGCGCAACGCTTCGGTGTTGCCTTGGATAATGTTCCGGTGATAGGCGATTGCTTAAAAGATATTCGCGCGGCTCAAGCCGTTCACGCTCAACCCTTGCTTGTACTGACGGGTGAGGGTGAATTGACGGCTGCCCGACTGCCTGAGCGATCTGTTCCAGTGTTTCCCGATTTGGCGGCTGCCGTGGATTATTGCCTGAAAGATGAGGGTGAGGATTGATGCCGCTGCTCACACGTACTGGTTGGTTATTTCGTGCTCTGCTGTTTTACAGCGGCATGACCGTATCAGTTCTGGTCATTGGATTGACGATCCTGTTGGTATGGCCATTGCGTAAGCCGTGGGGTTATAAGCTGTCACAGCTCTGGTGCAGCGTGAATCTTGAGTGGCTGCGCCTGGTCTGTGGCGTAGATTACCAGGTCAGTGGTTGGGAGAATCTGCCTGAGCAGCCGGTTGTCGTGCTGGCCAAACACCAGTCGGCCTGGGAAACGCTATTCTTGCACTCGCATTTACCTAATGTGACTTGGGTACTCAAACGCGAATTATTGTGGATACCCCTGTTTGGTTGGGCTATAAGAGTCATCGATCCCATCGCTATCGACCGCAAATCATCCAGTATGGCCATCGCTCAAATGCTTAAACAGGGACAACAGGCCCTAACGCAAGGTCGCAGCGTTGTGGTCTTTCCAGAAGGCACTCGCTCAGCACCCGGTCAGCGCGGGCGGTACAAATTAGGCGGAGCGCGTTTAGCCGCCCGCAGTGGTTATCCGGTTGTGCCTATCGCTCATAATGCCGGTGAGTTTTGGCGACGCCAAGGTTTCATCAAAACACCGGGCACCATTCAGGTCGTGGTCGGCCCGTTGATTCCAACCCAAAGACTGAGCGCCCAACAGATTAACCAGCAGGCCGAGGATTGGATTGAACACACCATGCAAACCATTAGCAGCTATCCGTCGCGGTGAATGTTTCACGTGAAACATCGACGGTTGGTGTGAAAACGACTAAGGGTCTAATAATGGGTGTTGCAGATGTTCTTGGCGTTGAGGTGCAGGAAGCCCCAAAACTTGATAGGCATAGTGTGTCGCCAGTCGCCCCCGGGGAGTTCGCATTAAATACCCCTGCTGCAACAAATACGGTTCTAATACATCTTCAATTGTACCGCGTTCTTCACCCAGTGCTGCTCCCAGTGTATCCAAACCCACCGGGCCGCCGGAAAACTTATCAATGATTAATCGCAGCAAGCGTCGGTCCAATTCATCAAAACCTCGATCATCGATTTTCAGCATACTCAAAGCCTGTTGAGCCACCTCACGGGTGATTTTGCCATCAGCCCGTACTTGGGCATAATCCCGAACCCGACGCAGCAGACGATTAGCAATCCGTGGAGTGCCCCGTGAACGCCGCCCGATTTCCGCCGCACCTTGCGGTTCCGTCGTCACGTTCAAAATAGCCGCTGAGCGCTGGACAATAGAGGTCAGTTCAGCCTCTGTATAAAACTCTAAGCGCTGAACAATACCGAAGCGATCCCGCAGCGGTGAGGTTAACAAACCGGCTCGGGTGGTTGCTCCGACCAAGGTAAACGGCGGCAAGTCCAGTTTAATCGATCGCGCTGATGGCCCCTCACCAATCATAATATCGAGCTGATAATCTTCCATGGCGGGATACAGAACTTCTTCGACCACGGGGCTGAGACGATGGATTTCATCAATAAACAGCACATCCTGCGGTTCCAGGTTGGTCAATAGAGCAGCCAAATCACCGGGACGTTCCAGTACCGGGCCAGAGGTCTGGCGCAAATTAGCCCCTAGTTCAGCGGCAATAATGTGGGCCAATGTGGTTTTGCCCAAGCCCGGCGGACCAAACAATAACACATGATCCAGAGCCTCTTGGCGTGCAACAGCCGCATGAATAAAAATCTCCAACTGCTCGCGCAGCACGGCCTGGCCGACATAATCGACCAGACATTTAGGACGAATGGCACGATCCAGTGACACATCGTCACTGCCAGCCTGTGCTGAAATCAAGCGTTCCGAGGGACTCATCGTTTCACCGTGGCTTGCAATGCTTGGCGGATAATTTGATCGCTACTGAGATCGGTGCTATCGATGGCCTTAACCATGCGCACAGCGTCCGCTGGTTTATAGCCCAAAGTCACTAAGGCACTGATGGCATCTTCGATAGGATCGGGACTGGGCGCTAGGCCGGATTCAGAGCGTGGCGCTCCACTGCTGACACCCGATTCGGGCGCTTGCAGGCGATCACGCATTTCTACCACCAGACGCTCCGCTGTGCGTTTACCGATACCGGGCAGACGCATCAAGGCAGCCGTATCACCTTCTTGGATGCAACGCGCAAAGGTTGGTGTATTCATGCCAGATAAAATAAGCAGTGCGAGTTTAGCGCCAACGCCGGTCACCCGAATCAAACTGCGAAACAAGCTGCGTTCATCTAAATTAGCAAAACCGTAAAGCAGATGCGCATCATCACGCACCGCTAAATGGGTGTACAGGGCCGCGTCTTCACCGACATTGGGCAGTTCGCCGAAAGTGGTCAGCGATACCTCCAGCTCATAACCCACCCCGCCGACATCCACCATCACCCACGGCGGTTGTTTGAGTAGCACCTGACCGCGCAACCGCCCGATCACGCCAGCTCCGCCAGTACGTCGTCGGAAAACTCGGCATTGGAATACACATTCTGGGTGTCGTCCAACTCCTCTAACAGATCGAGTAGCTTTAACGCCTTGTGAGCGTCTTCGCCTTCCAGCGCCGCACTGCTTTGGGCGCGCAGGGTGGTTTCAGCATTCGCAGGCATCAGATCAGCCGCCAGCATAGCTTGTTTCACGGACTCAAAATCAGCCGGTGCTGTAAGCACCTCTATCGAGCCGTCTTCGTTGCTGATAACATCTTCAGCACCCGCCTCTAAAGCGACTTCCATAATGTGTTCTTCATCACTGTCCGGGGGAAAGCCAATCACTCCCCGCTCGTCGAATTGGAAAGCCACGGAGCCACTCGTCCCCAGATTACCTCCACATTTAGAGAAGACATGACGCACTTCAGCGACAGCACGGTTGCGATTGTCCGTCATGCAATCGACGATCACCGCCATGCCACCCGGCCCATAACCCTCATAACGAATCTCTTCGTATTCCACGCCATCGAGTTCGCCCGCGCCACGCTTAATCGCCCGTTCAATCGTATCCTTGGGCATATTAACGGCCAAGGCTTTGTCCATCGCTAAGCGCAAGCGCGGGTTGGATTCCGGATCAGACCCTCCCATGCGGCTGGCAACGGTGATTTCCCGGATCATCCGAGTAAACACCTTGCCCCGCTTAGCGTCCTGGGCTTTTTTGCGATGTTGAATATTAGCCCATTTACTGTGTCCTGCCATCGTTTATCCTCACAACGCTATCCAAAACTTAAATGTTACCATTGGCTGGCACCCTAATGCTGAGAGTGCCCGTACATAGCGCCCATTGATTGTTTCACGTGAAACAATGGCAGCCCTACTCATGCTCAAAGCGTCCCCTACGCAAGAAAGCCAATACTTGTTGCCCCACCTTTAGATTAAACAGCATGCCCGCATGACTACAGTCGATACAAATGTGGTCGTTTTGTCCAGGACAATAGGTCTCAGCAACGGTGACGGTCCCATCGTGGGGTGCGGTTAGCGGTGCCAATACGCTGCCAATACCGTAGCCGCTGTTTCCGGCCACTGACCCGAGTTCACGTTCTGGCGGCCAGGGTGGCACATCGCCGAGCAAACCCTGGTGACGACTGGCACCGAGTAACAGATCACCGTACCCCTGGCGCTGCACATGACCGGCTACCGTACTGCCCTGATGTGGGGTGCCCAGAGTCACCGAACGACCTGGCGGCAATTTATGTGTATAAGCCGCCATGGCATGGCGCAGTACTAGACCACCCAAGCTGTGAGCCACGTAATGGACGCGGTTATGGGACTGCTGCAACACCTGCTCAACCAACCGATCGGCACTGGTCGCCGGGGTGTTTAACCGACTGGCGTAGCTAAACAGGATGGGCTGAAATCCCTGCTGGCGCAAATACTGGGCCAAGGGCAGCATGACGACACCGTGTAAGTACAGTCCATGTAAAATGTAAACAGGCACTGACATCGGTGACTACTCCGGTACGCAGGTCAAAATCGCATCACGATTAGTCCAGGATGCTGTGCGCTGAGCGGCCTCTGCCTGCGGCAGCCAGACAAAAGCGCAATGTTCCTGCGGATTGAGGGTGATAGGCACCGGATGCGACAAACGCAATTTAAAAACATGTTCACGGTTCACTGTGACGTCAGGAGCATAACGGCATCGCCAAGGGGGTTGAATTAAAAACTCGTGAAAACACTGACAGTCGCTGAGACCGTCAGCATTTAAGCAGGTTTCCTCTTTAAGTTCGCGCTGCGCGGTGAGCAGAGGGTTGGATTCGTCCCAGTGCATACTGCCGGTTACCGATTGCCAAAAGTTTTGTGGGTGTTGGCGTTGCAGTAATAACACCTGAGCACAGACGGTGTACACTACTACCAGAACTGATTCAGGCCGCTTATATTGATTCATCGATGAGTTACCCCATGCGAAGTTTTAACTGCCCTGGGCGTTATTTAATCACTGTATTATGGCTGTTAGTACTGCTGGGCGGTTGCAGTAGTGATCCACCCAGATTGCAGCCGCTACCGCCGGACGCGGTCGTGCTGGCTTTTGGTGACAGCCTCACCTATGGCACCGGCACCCAGCGAGAGCAGTCTTATCCCGCACGTCTGGCTGAACACCTGGGCGTCACCGTCATTAATGCGGGTGTGCCAGGCGAAGTCAGTGCCGTGGGCTATCAGCGTTTACCGGGGCTGCTCGAACAACACCGACCCGATTTAGTCATCCTGTGCCATGGCGGCAATGATTTGCTGCGACGGCAATCGACAGTCGATTTAGAGCGTAATCTACGCGGCATGATCGAGCACAGTCAGGCTGCCGGTGCCCAAGTGGTCATCGTGGGTGTTCCCCAGCCGAGTCTAGCACGTAGCGTACCCAGCCTGTACGCCGAATTAGCCGCTGAGTACCAATTACCCTATGAGGGGGATATTTTGCCCGATATCCTCGGTGATAATCGACTCAAAAGTGATACCGTGCATCCTAATGCTGCCGGCTATCTGCGCTTCGCCGAGGCTTTGGCCACATTGATTCAAACCGCTCAGGCGAGTTATAGCCAGTCTAACTGATGGCCGGATAAAAGCGGTAGGTCAGGAAACACTGCGCTTTTATCCGATGATCTCTTTTTTTTTAATCACCCAACAAGCCTTCAAGACTGTCCGCCGTCAGAATCCGCGTCACCAACACATCCAATTGCTCATCACTGGCTTGGGTCAGGCGCTCATCCGCCCATGCGGGCAATTCACCAAATTTCAGCGTAATCTGTTTACGCAACGTGCCTTCCCGCCCTTCCTGCCACCATTTCTGGCGCTCCTGTTCGATCCAATGCTCAAGATTTTCTGCTAACATCGCCTTGTCCTCCACCACACTGTTGATCGGATCTACATTCACCTCAGCCCCTAAGCGTTTGAGATGGCGCTTGAGCCAGCGCGTCGCCGACGGTGAATAAGGGCGTGTCCAGTCGTCTGCTGCGCAAGCAAAGGCCAGACATCCAGAAGCGCTACTGGAAAGGCGTTATGTGGTCGCCGTCCTACTTCGCATCAAGCTGCGGCGGCGCACCGATTTCTATCGTGCGCCAGTACATCGAG
>SKOM01000101.1 GCA_007120095.1 Candidatus Competibacteraceae bacterium
ACAATTACCTACTCAAATGCTTCGTGCTCATTGACCTCAAGATCGACAAACTTAGTCATCAGGATATTGGCCAGATGGATATGTATGTGCGTATGTTTGACGACCTCAAGCGTGGTACGGATGACAACCCGACTCTCGGCATCATTCTCTGTGCCGACAAGGATGAGACCATCGTTCGTTACTCGGTACTCAATGATAATACGCAACTCTTTGCCGCTAAATATCTGACGGTTTTGCCTAGTGAGGAAGAACTCGCCCGTGAAATCGATGCCCGTCATGTTTTGGAATTACCCAAGAAAGGTGATAGTGAGTGAAACGAGGTCAACTGGCTGAAGTGTGTTTGACTATAACCAAGGGTACTACCCCGACTACTCTAGGGATGAACTACTCAGACAGTGGTGTGCCTTTCATTCGGGTGAATAACTTTCCTACTGGTGTGCTTCGCTTGAACGACGATATCCTGTTTGTTTCAGAAGCAACGCACCGTATGTTATCGCGTTCGGTTATCCGACCCAGGGATGTTCTACTTTCGATTGCTGGGACGATTGGGAGAAGTTGCGTGGTTCCACCAGAAAGCCCGGAGGCTAACTGTAATCAGGCTGTCTGCATTATCCGCACTGATGAATCCGTGTTGGATAGTTCCTATTTGAACCGCTGGTTGAGTAGCGACGATGCTTGCATTCAACTCTCAGGTGGAAAAGTAACCGGAGTAATATCCAACCTCAGCTTAACAAATGTCCGGAACCTCCAAATCCCCCTCCCACCCCTAGCCGAGCAAAAGCGGATTGCTGCGATTCTGGATGCAGCGGACGCCTTGCGAGCTAAACGCCGCGAGGCGCTTGCTCAGCTTGATAGCCTGCTCCAATCGACCTTTATTGATATGTTTGGTGATCCGGTAACGAATCCGATGGGGTGGGAGAAGCAGCGAATGGGTGAACTGATGCGCATTAGGCGTGGGGGATCACCGCGACCCATCGAAAAATACTTGGGTGGCACAATCAACTGGATAAAAATTGGCGATGCTACGCGATCTGGTGACGATCTCTACATAACTTCGTGCGCCGAAAAAATAACAGAAGCAGGTTTAAGCAAGACGACGTTATTAGCGCCTGGTAGTTTCGTGTTTGCTAATTCTGGAGTCAGCCTTGGGTTTGCACGAATTTTGAAGGTAAGCGGAGCAATTCACGATGGTTGGTTGGCATTTGAAGACTATGATCGTGGCCGATTGAACGAAGTATTCTTGCTGAAAACGTTGAACGGCATCACTGATCATTTCCGCCGTATTGCGCCCTCGGGCACGCAGCCAAATCTCAACACCAGAATTATGAATTCCTTTGAACTGATTCTCCCACCGATAACCGATCAACACCGCTTCGCCACCATTGTCGAATCCGTCGAGCGGCAAAAAACCCGAATGCGCACCCACCTTGCCGAACTGGATGCGCTGTTTGCAGCGTTACAACATCGTGCTTTCAAGGGGGATCTATGACAGAACGTAATCGCTCCAATCGACACAGTGGATACAGTGGGCGCAACGGAAGCCATGAACCGACTGAAAAAGAATCCCTTATCAAAGCACACGGAGGCTACCGACAGTTAAAAAGCTTCCAAATGGCACAGTTGGTCTACGATTTAACCGTGCGGTTCTGTGACCGCTTCATCGACCGGCGCAGCCGCACACACGACCAGATGGTTCAAGCCGCCCGCTCAGGGGTGCAGAACATCGCCGAAGGTTCCGAAGCCGCAGCCACATCCAGCAAAATCGAGCTAAAACTCACCCAAATCGCACGGGCAAGCCTAGAAGAGCTGAAACTCGACTACGAAGATTTCCTGCGCCACCGCAAACTCCCCTGCTGGGATCGCAGTCATCCGCTGCGCCAGGAACTGGTCGATGCCCGACTGACCACTGCGGACGAAGTAGCCATCTGGGTAGGACGCAAAGCACGGCAACGCTGTACGGTAGATCATCCACAAGCCGTACAGAATCACTGCACTGAGTCTACCCCGTCCACCGCCTTATCCCCGTCCACTCACTACCCCGAACTTGCAGCCAACGCTATCCTGACGCTGGCCACAGTAGCAGGCTTTCTCCTAGACCGACAGGTACAGCAACTGGCTGCAGCTTTTGAAAAAGAAGGCAGTTTCACCGAACGTCTGTACCGAGTGCGCTCAGCTCAAAGGCAAAAACCATGAGCAGGCCGCTGCACGCTGGAGACCCTTTTAGTTTTTCTCCAGTCACACAATTTTAACGGGCATTTTCGACAATCAATAATTTGCAATAATGATCATTACAAAGGGGCGCAACACTATGACTCTGCAAGCCATCGAATTCACCGCATCACCACACAATGGCGTTATCGAACTGCCTGAAGAACTAAAACATGTGGATAACAAGACGCTTAGAGTGATCGTATTAATAGATAGCACAGAAATCAGCGATCCAACGCCTACAAAATTTTCTGATTTAACCGAGTTTCGCAGCCATCTGCCGCCAGCCCGGACACCTTCACCACAACTTATCCGTGAACTCAGGGGAGATTTTAGCTCACCACATTTGCAATGAGAGGTCACCACATTGGGAATGAGCAACTTCAACTTCCTGCCCTCCAGTCTGGATAACCTCGCCACCTCAGCCCGCAAGGCCGAGGGCCATATCATGGGTGACCCACGCGCTGCCTGCTTCCATGCCCGCTTCACCCTCGAAGCCATCATCCACTGGCTGTACCGCCACGACCCCGGTTTACGCATGCCCTATGATCGCAGCCTGGGCGCTCTATTGCACGAACCCAGCCTGCAACACCTGCTGCCAGAGGTCGTATTCCAAAAAACCCGGATCATACAAAAGGTCGGCAACCAGGCCGTCCATAGCCCGCGACCGATCCGCCAGTATGACGCCCTGCAAGTGGTCAAAGAACTGCATCATCTGTGCTACTGGCTGGTCCGCACCTACGCCCCGCAAGCCTCCCGCGCGGGTGCCGCCTGGAACCCTGAGCGCGTACCGCCCGCGCCCGCCACCGGCGAAGT
>SKOM01000055.1 GCA_007120095.1 Candidatus Competibacteraceae bacterium
CCAACTTGAGCCGGTTGGGCAAGCCACCGCAGCGCCCGCAAAAAATCCGGCAGATAAGCCAATTCTGCGCCCTGCTCAGGATCGGGTTCTAAGAGTTCCAGTAACATGACTCGCAGTAGCCGGATCATACTTTCAGAGCGCTCAGCATAACGCCCCAACCAGAACAGATTCTCCGCCACGCGACTGGACACGCCACTGATGCGCAACGGCAGTGATTCTGTCCGCTCTGTCGTCAGCAGACTCAGCGGTTGAACCGGCTCTGAGGCTAACACCCAGACATCTTTGCCGATACCATAAGCTTTGCCGTCTCGCGCTTCACTATCCGCAATAATACCCCCCAAACCACCCGGCAAAGCCAGATAATCATCTGCGGTAGCCACCAGAAAAGTGCGCAGCAGCACGGGTAAGGACTGCTCTGTCCCATCACGCAACACGGGATTCGCCGCAGGGGTAAACGGTCGGCGAGCGGTAAAACCCCAAGGACGTGCCTTGATCGCCTGGCGCAGTTCGGATAACTGCTCAGAGGCCAAGCAACGGCCATCATAACGTGATCCGCTGCGTTCATGCACAACCAGTTCCTGAAGTTGATCTAACACGGCGGTGCTCATCGCTGGATCACCGCACCACAATGTCTCGACTGAGGGCAGCCGTAACTCTTCACCCAGCAGGGCTCGACATAAAGCGGGTAAATAAATGGACAGCGCCGGGTTTTCTAATACCGCACTGCCCAAGGGATTAACGCAATCCACCCGTTGCTGCCGCACGGCTTGTAATAGCCCGGCCACACCAAGGCGCGACTGCCCACCGAGTTCCAGGCTGTCGCAATCACGGTCGTCGTTCCAGCGCAGAATCACATCTACAGGCTGTAAACCGTCAAGGCTGCGCAGAAATACACCGCCATCACGCACGGTTAAATCATTGCCCTGTACCAAAGGATAACCTAAATAATTAGCCAGATAGGCATGTTCAAAATAATCGGGATGCGCTAAACCCGGTGTCAGTAACACGGTGCAACTATTGGCCGTATCCCCAGATGATTGTAAGCACTGGCGCAGTACCCGGAAGAACTGAGCAAGACGGTGAACGCGCGCCTCTCGAAATAAACTTGGCAACACCCGCGACAGCACAATACGGTTCTCTAACGCATAGCCTAAACCGCCCAAACGCTGCAAACTGTCGTTTAGAACCCATACATGGCCAGCCGTATCTTGGGCTAAATCGGCGGTGTGCACAGGGAGTCGAAAATGTCCTGTTGACGAAGGCTGACCAACACAAGATCGTAAAAAACCGGGGTCAGCCAGCACAGCCTCTGCCGGCAGCAGGCCTTGGCGTAACACCCGCTGGGGTCCATAAATATCCTGATACAAACAACTCAGCAATTCAGCACGCTGCTGTAACCCACGCTCGACAACTTGCCACTGTTGGCTAGGAATCGCTAACGGAATGGGATCCAGAACCCATGGGCGCAACACCCCGTGGCCATGATCCGCCACTCCACTATCATGCAACAACCGCCGGATAAGCTGCTGGCGTTTACTCAGTTCAGTGATTCCCAATTCGGCCAATGCTCGCTGTAAATACTGCCAAGAGTCGCTGTTGTGTGGCTTAGCGGTAAACGCTAAATCAGGCACATTAAACTGATTCTTTTCGGGATTGTTCTCGCTGATACCAACTGCCATGTTCGGATGAGTCGCTTTGGAAAGGCATCACTATAGCGCACTTACCGTGTCGAAAATAATCGCCAAAAAAATGTTGCAACGCAACATAAAGCTTGCTATGATGCACTGCAACAAACCACTGATTACAACCCGACCTGGAGGTCAACACCATGAGTTACGATATTTTTGAGAATGTCAGTAAGCAACAAGAAAACCTGCTCGCCACTTTACAAAAGCTCAACACGCTGGCTGTGAGCAATGTTGAGAAAATGACTGACATGCAGATGGGTACCCTACGCGGCTATAGCGAAATGACGGTACAACAAATGCGTGCCATTGCCGAAGTCAAAAGCCCTCAACAACTGCAGGAATACCTTGCTCAGCAAACCGAATCGGTAAAGGCGATGGCTGAAAAAATCATCGCCGATGCAAAGGCCGCTGCCGAATTAGGTGTTGCATTCAACAAAGAGGCTCAGAAAATCGCTCAAGACTCCTTGGGTACCGTGACCAATAAAGCCGCCTGAACGAACCTAAAGCGGTAATCACACGCCACCTTTTCTGCATCAGATGGGTGGCGTTTTTGATGCGAAACAGTGTATAATTACGGATAAATTACTGGAAATTCCAATCCAGTGGATTAGATCTGCTAGGAAGGATGGTTACGATGCAAAACCGAATCAAGCGTATGGCAGCTCAGCTCTTATGTCATGTTCAAGGCCACCAGCTTTATTTCGTTCGCGCAACCAATAATGGCGATAGAATTTTCCACTGCGAACGTTGTAAAGGTCAGTTTGCTCTTTGCGAAAACCACGACTGGCGCAGAGCGGAATCACTGCACCGCCCTATGCGCCACGGTCACCATCATTAGAAAAAGCTCTCAGCATGACCTTGTTGCTGAGGTGATCGCAACACCCACCCACAGCCTGTGTTGCTCAGTCAGGTGTTAACTCTGCCGCTTTTTGCAGTTGGCCTCGTCTCCACCGCAGGCTTCGCATTGATAATCTTTCTGTCCCAACGCTTTACCAACCCCGCCACAAGACCCCTGTATAGGCGGGCGGCCAAAAATGACGCCTACCGACATAGCTAACACCACTAATAGCATAAAAACTAAAGTCACCAATAGCGTACCCATAAATCACCTCGTCGTTTAATCAGGATTCTCCAAATAAGAAACAAAAGCGCTGGAATAAGTTTCCTTAAATTCCTGTGCTTGCCGTTCAATCAAAAATACCGCCCTATTCTCTTGCTCAGCCAAGGCTAAAGCCGCCTCGGCACCCATGACCATCATCGCCGTGGCTAAAGCATCCGCTTCAGCGGCTGTGTCGGCAATAACCGTCACCGAGGCCAAATGGTGATTCACAGGATAGCCCGTCGCAGGATCGATGATATGCGAACGTCGTTGCCCCTGGTCTACACGGTAATTACGATAATCTCCGGAGGTAACCAGCGCGACATTGCTGATCGGCACGATTCGGTGAATCCCTTGACGTTCCGTACTCGGCGTCTCAATCGCAATGCGCCAGGGCTCGCCGTTGGGGTTAAAACCATGCGCCAGTAAATCCCCTCCGATATTGATCAGATAATGACTCACCCCATGCTGTGCAAAAAACCGACCCAGCCAATCGACGCCATAACCCTTAGCCACACCGGACAGATCGACAAAGATATCCGACCGTTTGCGGGCTTGCTGTCCCTCCAGTTCAAGATACTGATGACCCACTCGCTGACGGAGTGCGGCAATAGCCTCCGCTGTGGGTAGTTCACCCTCAGGATCGGGTCCAAACCCCCACAGATTCACTAACGGCCCCACCGTGACATCAAAGGCCCCAGCAGTCAATTGACTGATCCGCTGACTGAGCTGAAAAATGTCATAGAGCGATGCGGACAGCGGTTGCCATACCCCCACATCGACGGCATTGAATTGCATCAGTTCTGAGTCGGGAATATACGTCGACATGATCTGATTGATCTGAGCTAATTCCGCATCAATCGCAGCGTGCATAGCTGAGTCAGTAAACTCAAACGACTGACCGGTCTCAGCGACCAAGGTGATAATGTAATACGTGCCCATGGTCGAACCGGAAAAACGCCGCACATCCGGCTGGTCTGACGGTTGACTACAGGCAGCTAACAGCAGACCGAGCAGGCCACACACTACGGCTCGGACTGTCCAGCGGAGGGGCGTTGCTATGGGGTTCATTGTTTGGCGTGGAAGCCCTCTCTCACACCGGAGAGAGGGTTAAGTGGGGAGACAGACGACCGCGTTGATGACTAACCGCCGAAATCGTCCAGCATGATGTTTTCATCTTCAACACCTAGATCCTGGAGCATTTTCACCACAGCGACATTCATCATTGGCGGGCCGCACAGATAATACTCACAATCTTCCGGTGCTGGATGATCTTTAAGGTAGTTCTCATAGAGCACGTTATGGATAAACCCCGTGTAGCCTGTCCAGTTATCCTCGGGCTGCGGATCTGACATGGCCACAAACCATTCAAAGTTGTCGTTCTCCTCCGCCAGCTTGTCGTATTCTTCTTTATAGAACAGCTCACGCAACGACCGTGCACCGTACCAGAAGGTCATTTTACGGTGCGTGTGGATGCGACCGAGTTGGTCAAAGATATGTGAACGCATCGGTGCCATGCCCGCGCCACCACCGATAAAGACCATTTCAGCGTCGGTGTCTTTAGCGAAAAATTCGCCAAACGGGCCATACACAGTGATTTTGTCGCCCGGCTTCAGACTGAATGTGTACGAAGACATGATCCCCGGCGGAATCCCTTTAGACCCAGGCGGTGGGGTGGCAATGCGGATATTAAACTTAACCAAACCCTTTTCTAAGGGATAGTTCGCCATCGAGTAGGCGCGAATCACTGGCTCATCGACTTTGGATTCAAGTTCAAATAAGTTGAAGCGCTCCCAGTCACCGCGAAACTCTTCTTCGATATCGAAATCAGCGTATTTCACATGGTGCGGCGGGCATTCCAACTGCACATAGCCGCCAGCGCGGAAATCAACATTTTCGCCCTCAGGCAATCGCAAAGTCAGTTCTTTGATGAAGGTGGCCACATTGGGATTGCTCACTACTGTGCATTCCCATTGCTTGACCCCAAAGACTTCTTCCGGCACTTCGATAATCATGTCCTGCTTGACCGGCGTTTGACACGATAACCGCCAGCCTTCTCGGGCTTCGCGCTTGGTGAAAAAATTTTCTTCGGTCGGCAGCATGGCACCACCGCCCGATTCGACAATGCATTTGCACTGAGCGCACGTCCCCCCACCGCCACAGGCTGAGGGCAGAAATAATCCAGAATTGGAGAGTGTTTGCAGCAACTTACCACCGGCCGGTACGGTAATTTTCTTTTCACCGTTAATATCGATGGACACCTCACCGCTGCTGACCAACTTTGATCGAGCGCCAACAATCACCGCTACCAGTGAGAGGACAATGACCGTAAACATAATGACGCCGAGAGTGATTTCAATACTCATGTCGCTAATCCTCGTTTGCTCAGAGATCAATGCCGCCGAACGACATGAAGCCCAGTGACATTAAGCCGACAATGATGAACGTGATGCCTAAGCCTTGTAAGCCTTCTGGCACATCACTGTATTTCAGTTTTTCACGGATACCGGCTAAGGCAGTAATCGCTAACGCCCAACCGACTCCGGATCCCGCTCCGAACACCACGCTTTCAGCAAAATTATAATGGCGTTCCACCATAAACAAGGAGCCACCGAGAATGGCGCAGTTGACGGTAATCAGTGGCAAAAATACCCCAAGGGCGTTATAGAGTACCGGGATGTATTTATCCAGCACCATTTCCAGAATCTGCACCATGGCCGCAATGACCCCGATATACGTCAGCAAACCCAAGAAGCTCAGGTTCACATCCGGTAATCCCGCCCAGGCTAAAGCCCCATCGGCCAACACATAGGTGTACAGGAAATTATTCACCGGGACGGTGATGGCTTGAACGACAATAACCGCCACACCCAAACCAAAAGCAGCATTGACTTTTTTGGAAACGGCCAAGAAAGTACACATTCCCAAAAAGAAGGCCAAAGCCAAGTTCTCGATAAAAATCGAGCGGATGAACAGGCTTAAATAGTGTTCCACGCGCTAGTCCTCCGTACGCATCGGGGTCAAATCAACGGGTAAGCGGCACATAATCAGCCCCCGATGGCTTGGTGTTAGATTTAATCTTGAAGTCCGGGGCCTCCACTTGAGCCTTATCCCAAGTGCGCAGCGCCCAGATGAACAAGCCGATCAGGAAAAAGGCGCTGGGCGGCAACAGCAGCATACCGTTGGGTACATACCAGCCGCCATCAGCCGCCAAGGGCATGATGTTATAACCCAGTAGCGTACCTGAGCCAAACAGCTCGCGAATCGTAGCCAAACCAATCAGCAACACGCTGTAGCCCAGACCATTACCAATCCCATCGAGGAAACTGGGCCATGGCGGGTTCTTCAATGCGAAGGCTTCGGTACGCCCTAAAATAATGCAGTTGGTGATAATCAGGCCCACAAATACCGATAATTGCTTGCTGATATCATAGGCTACGGCTTTCAGCGTTTCGTCAACCACGATAACCAGCGAGGCAATGATGGTCATCTGGATGATAATCCGGATGTTATCGGGTGCATGATTACGGACAATGGAGACGAAAAAGTTCGACAGTCCCGCCACCACCGTTAAGGCCACACACATCACTAGAGTAACGCGCAGATTGCTGGTGACCGCTAGTGCTGAGCAAATCCCCAGAATTTGTAATGCGATAGGATTATTTCGGAAAATCGGTTTAGTCAAAAGCTCGAGTGCTTTCATATTTGGATATCCCCTTGCCGCAATTGGGTAAGAAATGCCTGGTAACCGTTTTCACCTAACCAGAACTGCATCATATTTTCCACTCCGCGAGCGGTCAATGTCGCCCCCGCTAAACCGTCCACCTGATGCTGATACTGAGGCGAAGTGGGATCAGCGCGACCTTTCATCACCCGAATGGCCACATTACCCTGATCATCAAAAACCTGCTTGCCCTGCCACTGAGCACGCCAATTCGGATTATCGATTTCTCCACCTAAGCCAGGCGTTTCACCATGCTCATAGAAGCCCAGGCCTTTGACTTCTTGACCTTGAGCATCCAGTGCTAGAAATCCGTGCATGGTTGACCACAGGCCAAAACCGCGCACCGGCAGCACAATGGTCTCCAATTCATCACCGTCTTGCACCAAGTACACCACCGAATAGCGTTCGCGGCGGGACAATCCGGCTTTGTCTTCATCGGCACTTAAGCGCCGTGACATAGCGGCATCACGGGATGCGCGTTGCTGATTGTAAGTCAGCGGATCCACTGCATCGGTGAATAGCCCGGTTTCTAGATCCACCACGCGCACGGTGACTCGTTCGGCAAAGATTTCCTCGACACTTCGGCCCGGCTCGGTCAAACCGGCGGCAGCCAGGAGATTACGGCGAATATCCAGTTGTTGATTAGCAATTTGTGCGGGCCGGAGCAGTACGGCGGCTGAGGACACTACCACCGAGCAGGCGAGGCACACCAGCAAGGTTACCGTCACCATTTTCCGAATTGTGTTTTTCTCAGACACGAGCTAACCTCCGCTTAATATTAGCCTGCACCACAAAATGGTCGATCAACGGTGCGAACAGGTTGGCGAACAGAATGGCCAGCATCATGCCCTCGGGAAAGGCCGGATTCACTACCCGAATCAATACCACCATAAACCCAATCAAAGCACCGAACCACAGCTTACCGACATTGGTCATGGCAGCCGACACTGGGTCGGTCGCCATAAAAATCATGCCGAAGGCGAATCCACCGACTACCATATGCCAATACCAGGGCATGGCGAACATGGGATTGGTGTCCGAACCGATTAAATTAAATAATAAGGATGTGACCACCATGCCGATCATCACTCCGGCGACAATCCGCCAGGCGGCAATACCTGTGGCTAACAGTACCGCACCGCCAATGAAAATCGCGAACGTCGAGACCTCACCGATAGAGCCGTGCATATTGCCGAAAAAGGCATCAAACCATGTCAGTTGATTCTGCAAAGCCACCATGCCTTCCTGTGAGGCCACACCTAAAGCCGTAGCTGCACTGTAACCATCGACGGCTGTCCAGGCGGCATCCCCTGACCAGTCAGCCGGATAGGCAAAAAACAGGAAAGCCCGTCCGGTCAGTGCCGGGTTGAGGAAGTTTTTACCGGTACCGCCAAAGACTTCTTTACCGATGACAATCCCGAAGCTGATGCCCAAAGCCACTTGCCATAAGGGGACATCTGGCGGGCAGATCAGCGCAAACAGCACTGAGGTGACAAAAAACCCTTCGTTGACTTCATGACCGCGTCTAATCGCGAACCATACTTCCCATAGACCACCGACGATAAACGTCACGGCATAAATGGGTAGAAAATACGCTGCTCCGTGCCAAAAGCTGTCCCAGACGCTGTTGGGGTTATAACCGGCGAACAGTTCGATAAACTCACCACGCCAGCCTTGAACCGCCGTAATCCCCATATCGGCCATGATCAGGTTGGCCTGGAACCCGACGTTGTACATGCCATAAAACATGGCGGGGAAGGTGCATAACCAGACGGTAATCATAATCCGCTTCAGATCGATCCCATCACGCACATGAGCGGTGCTTTTGGTTACACTGTTGGGCCGATACAGAAAGGTATCCATCGCTTCGTACAGTGGATACAGTCTCTGAAAGCGCCCCCCTTTGTGAAAATGGGGGGCGATGTCGTCTAATGCTTTGCGTAAAGGCTGCATGCCTTAACCCTCTTTCTCAATCTGGGTTAGATTATCCCGAAGAATCGGGCCGTATTCGTATTTCCCCGGACACACAAAAGTACACAAGGCGAGGTCTTCCTCGTCGAGTTCGAGGCAACCCAGTTGCTGGGCGGTTTCGGTATCACCGACAATCAACGCGCGTAATAACTGGGTGGGCAAGATATCCAAAGGCATGAGGCGCTCATAAGCGCCAATAGGCACCATCGCCCGTTCACTGCCACTGGTCGTGGTGGTGAAATTAAATTTTTTATCTTTTTTAAACTTAGAGATATAAATGGGTAACGCGGAGAACATCTCTTTACCCGGCCGAACAAAGTGCAGCATGGGTCGATCATCGCCTTCAGCCAACACCGAAACCTGAGTGTGGTAACGGCCCAGATAGGCTAATGCGCCCCGTGCCTGACTCCCGCCGAATACTGACCCTGAGATCAAACGGTTGTTGCCCGGCTTAAGCTGGCCGGCAGTCAGTTCCTGAAGATTAGCGCCCAGACGGGTGCGCAATAAGCGCGGCTGGTCAACCTGTGGTCCGCCCAGAGCCACGACTCGATCGGTAAAGAGCTGACCGGTCGTGAATAATTTACCGTAGGCGATGACGTCCTGGTAACCGATGGTCCAGACGGTTTTGTGCATACTCACCGGATCGAGAAAATGGATATGCGTCCCGGCATTACCCGCAGGATGAAGCCCCGAAAAGGTTTCAACAACCACTCGTTCAACGCCTTCACCAGGGATGGCAGCATCCGGCGCTTTACACACAAATACCGAGCCTTCCGTCAACCGGCTGAGCACCGTCAAACCGTGGATAAACGCCTCGGGGTGTTCAGCGATGATCACTGCCGGATCGGCAGCCAGCGGGTTGGTATCCATGGCCGTGACGAAAATTGAGTGCGGCAGGCCATCAAGAGGGGGGGCTTTGCTGAAAGGGCGGGTTCGCAGTGCCGTCCACAAACCCGAATCGACGAGATTTTCACATACAGCGTCGCGGGATAAACTGGCCAGTTCAGCCGGATCGTACTGACGGAACGCTTCGGCCTCCCCGTCTTCTACATCAATCACGACCGATTGCATGACCCGTCGCTCGCCGCGATTGATAGCGGCAATCGTTCCGGCTGCGGGTGCAGTGTAACGTATACCTTCAGTTTTTTTGTCAGTAAATAGCAACTGACCCAGTTTGACTTTATCACCTACTTTAACTTCCATGGTTGGCCGCATTCCATGGTAATCAAAACCGATAACAGCCACTGAGCGAGCTCTGGGGACGTTATGGATAGTCTGCTCGGGAGACCCAATTATCGGCAAATCCAATCCACGACGGATAGTGATCATACGCCTTTGTCCAATTAGTTATTTTTGAGATGGTTTTCACGACAGCAGCCGGAATAAGCGCTCATGTATGCCCCCGGCCAAAGCTTTTGCTCTATCACTTTTGCTCTTTCAATTTACGCGGCTAATGATAACAGTTATGGACGCCGTCTGCATCATGATGAACGTGACCCAGAAGAATTCACAACGCCGCATCCAAGGCGTCGATCAGGGCCTGTTGCGGGCGGTCGGCATAGACCCCCAAGTGAGGCCGATCCGGCACCATACCGCGTAGAAAAAGATAAAATACCCCGCCGAAGCAGCGAGTGTATTGGTAATCAGGCAGACGCCAGCGTAAATAGCGATGCAAGGCCAGCGTATACAGTACATATTGCAAATAATAGGCAGAATCCGCCATTGCTGTCGCTAAAGCATGAGGATGATAGTCCTCAGCCCGGCGACCCAGCCAGTTTGACTTGTAATCCAACACATAGTAGCGTCCGTCGGCTTTGAACACCAAGTCAATAAAACCTTTCATATATCCAGCCGATAACTCCACGTCCAAGCGCGCGATGTGCTCACGGATGGCCGGTGGCCAATTGCCGTACTGCAATAATACCTCCCGTAGCCTCGACGACCCGTCACCCACCGGATAATAAAACTCGAGTTCGTCCAGACGCTGAGTTCTAGGAATCTGGCACAAGCGTAACCCGGCACCGTCGAGCGGGGTGCTCAGCACCCGCTCGACCATCACCGCCACTACCGGCGTCCACTCGATGGCAAAACCGTAACGTTGCAGAGTTCTTTCCACCAGCGGGGTGCTGTCTGACAGCGTCGGTCGGGTAAAATCAACCCCCTCGAAGATTTCATGTAAACACGAGCCCGCCCTCGCCCCACGCGGGAAATCGGCGATGCTGCGTTCGGTACTGATCAGGGAATTGACCGTCGGCTCGGAGTCTATATCCGCTAACGCATCATGGTCTGGACGCTCCACTGGCAATAAGGGACGCTGGGGGTGGCTGACATGGCGGGTTAAGGCGGTGAAACTCTCGATACGCCAATGTCCGTCCAGTGATCCGATAAAATGCCGCGCTTGCAATGTCAGCCCCTCAGTCGTCGGTGATCGGTAGCGCTGACCGGGCAAAACCGGTGGCTGACTGACTCGAATACAAGCAGGCGCTTGCTGGGCAAGGTCGCTAAGTTGCTGGCGCAGCGCGTCGGCATTGAGGGTTTTATAATGGGCTTGAACCGCAACAACCCAATCCGCTTCAGACGACGCGCCAGGCGGCTGATGCAGTAACCACGCCAAAGCACTGTCTTCAGCCGTGTTAATCAAGCCCCAACCCAGATAGCAGCGCTGTTCGGCACGGGTCAAGCCGACATACAGCAAACGCAGGTTCTCAGCCAGCCGCTCCCGCTCAGCCAGTTCGCGAGCACGA
>SKOM01000193.1 GCA_007120095.1 Candidatus Competibacteraceae bacterium
CAACGCGATAATAAAATGGTCACTTTAAAATAATAATGTAACTATCAATAACCATTTGAAACTGACCAGCCCACAACATCACCATGCCTCTCAGAAAAGCACTTGAATCGGTGGTTGTGCGTTTTGCGGGAGACTCTGGCGACGGTATGCAATTGACCGGCAGCCAGTTTGCGCAAACCACAGCACTCGCCGCTAATGATCTGGCGACCTTTCCGGATTTTCCTGCCGAAATTCGCGCCCCAACCGGCACGACCTACGGGGTGTCTGCATTTCAGATTAACTTTGGCGGTTGCGCCGTTGGCACGGCAGGGGATAGCCCGGATGTTTTAGTCGTCCTGAATCCCGCCGCGCTTAAAGTCAATCTGCCCATGCTTCGTGAGGGTGGGCAGTTGATTGTCGATGGCGGCAGTTTTACCCCAAGAAACCTCAGTCGTGCCGGATACACTACTAATCCCTTGGAAGACGGAACGCTAGACGATTATTTGTTATTGAATATCGATATCTCAGGTCAAACCCTGGAGGTGGCCAGACCGCTGGGTTTGGGGCAAAAAGACGCACTGCGCTGTAAAAATATGTGGGTGTTGGGTTTGATCTACTGGATTTATGATCGTGAGCTGCAACCTACCATTGACTGGCTTACGGACAAATTTCACGACAAACCCAAACTGGCCGCAGCCAATATCGCCGCTATTCAGGCGGGACATGCCTATGCCGAAACCGCTGAACTCGGTCTGCTGGGCTATACCGTGCCCTCGGCACCGCAACAGCCAGGCTTGCATGGCTTGATTGGCGGCAGCCGGGCGCTGGCGCTTGGGCTGGCCAGTGGTGCCCATTTGGTCGATTTACCGATGATGTTCTGTTCTTATCCGATCACCCCCGCATCCAGTCTATTACATGACTTAGCCGCTATGCCCGAATTGGAGGTGACCACTTTTCAAGCTGAAGATTAAATCGCCGCCATCTGTGCTGCGATTGGGGCATCTTATGCCGGTCGCTTAGGGGTGACGGCCAGTTCAGGGCCAGGCATGGCATTGAAAACTGAAGCTTTGGGGCTGGCCATTGCTACCGAATTGCCGCTGGTGGTAGTCAATGTGCAACGTGGTGGGCCTTCCACCGGTTTGCCCACCAAAACCGAGCAGTCCGATCTCTATCAAGCGATCTGGGGACGCAACGGCGATGCGCCGGTGCCGGTACTGGCGGTATGTTCGCCCGCTGATGGGTTCTATTGCGCCATTGAGGCGGTACGGCTGGCGGTAAAATACATGACGCCAGTCATTGTACTCAGCGACGGTTATATTGCTAATGCCTCCGAACCGTGGCTGGTGCCTGATCTCGATGAATTCCATCCGTTTCCTGTCCACTTCCGTACCGATCCATAAGGTTATCAGCCGTTTGCCCGTGATCCGGTAACGCTTGCCCGGGATTGGGTACCCGCCGGTACTCAAGGGTTGGAACACCGCATCGGCGGCATCGAGCGTGATGCTTTGAGCGGTGCGATTTCCTATGATCCGATCAACCATCAGCGTATGAGTGATCTGCGGGCTGCAAAAATCAACGGTATTGGTGCGGATATTCCCCTGCAAAGGGTCGATGGCCCTAACAGTGGTGATGTGGTGGTTGTCGGTTGGGGTTCCACCTACGGTGCAATCAGTCGGGCGGTTCATCAGCTACGCGAACAGGGCTGGGATATCAGCCATATTCATCTACGCTATTTATGGCCTTTGCCCCGCAATCTCGGTAAATTATTAACTAATTTTGAACAAATCCTAGTACCCGAAATGAACCAAAGCCAGTTAGCTCGACTGTTACGCAGTGAGTATTTACTGCCCGTTACCCCGTTGAATAAGGTGGCCGGTCAGCCGTTTAAAATCGCTGAAATTGAACATGCACTACGTCGTGTGCTTGAAGGAGCTGCCGTATGAATGCCCCGATTGTCGTCGCCCCCCGCAAGCCGAAAGATTACGCTTCCAATCAGGACATTCGCTGGTGTCCCGGCTGCGGCAATTACGCTGTCCTCAAATCAGTGCAAAAAATCCTAGCCGAAATCAATGCCGATCCCAGCCAAACGGTGTTTATCTCTGGCATCGGCTGCTCATCGCGGTTTCCCTATTACCTCAATACCTATGGCTTTCACACGATTCATGGGCGGGCGCCGGCCATAGCCACCGGTGTCAAACTGGCTAACCCTGAACTCGATGTCTGGGTGATCACGGGCGACGGCGATAGTCTATCCATCGGTGGCAATCATCTGATCCATGTATTACGGCGCAATGTAGATTTACAAATCCTGCTGTTTAATAATGAAATTTATGGTTTGACCAAAGGGCAATATTCGCCCACATCCAAAATCGGCACGACCAGTCCGTCAAGCCCGCAAGGGTCACTGGAAACGCCGACCAATGCGGCGCGTTTGGCGCTGGGTGCCGGGGCGCGTTTCGTGGCGCGCGCTATCGAAGCTCAGACGCCGCGTTTGGGGCAGGTGCTATCCCGCGCTCGCGCTCACAGGGGGACTTCGCTGGTGGAAATCCTGCAAAATTGCATCGTCTACAACGACGGCGTGTTTGCCGGTTTTGCGGATAAGGCCCTGGCTGCCGATCAGCAGTTGCTGTTAGAACACGGCCAGCCGCTGCGCTTTGGTCGCGATCAAAGCAAGGGGCTGCGCTTGAATCCACAAACACTCAGATTGGAAGTCGTGACTTTGGGTGAACAGGGGGTCACCGAGGCCGATTTACTCCACCATGACGAGACCAATCCGGTGTTGGCGGATCTGCTGGCGCGGCTGGAACCACCGTTGCCGATGGCGCTTGGCGTGTTGTACTGCGCACCTGCCCCAACTTACCAAGCCTGCCAGCCACTCGATCACCCCGCTACCCGATCCAGTGCCGCCGCCATTAACCAGCTGCTGCGCACAGGTAGCACCTGGGTCAGTAAGGGCAGTGTGTGAACTGCACCTGCGCGTCTGCTAATTGCAGCGCACCATGATCACTCGAGCGTCTGGGCGCAGCAAGGCCTGACAGTCGCTGGTATCGGCCTGGTTTTCGAAGGGCTCACACCAAGAGCGATCCAGTTGAACCCCGTTGATGGCGCATCCCAACAGTTCATCGCCCGCATATTGCAACATTAACCGTCCGGTCACCGAAGTATTGCCGCCACTGGTGGGTTCCCCCTGAGCAGGCAAGGCTTGAGCTTCGGCCAGCGGAGTGGTGCGCAATGCCTCTAAGATCGCATCGCTGGGTTGACCGAGCGCCGGCCGTCCTATCCGGCGTTCAAAATGGCGAATGGCTGCGGCTGTACGCGGTCCATGAACCCCATCGGCAGATCCTGCATTGTAGCCGAGGCTGTTAAGACGCGACTGAATTTCCCTGATTTGCGCGTGCTGGCCGGGCGTACTGTCTGACGCTTCGCCCGCTTCCCTGGCGAGTGCGGCCAGCAGTTGATCGGTGAGTTCGCCGGTCTCCGGGAGACCTTGCTGAGCCTGAAAACGGCGCAGTGCCCGGCGGGTATTCGATCCGAGCTGGCCATCAATGGAACCGGGTTCCAAGCCCAAGGTGTGCAGGTGGGTTTGCGCGGCGCGTATCGGTTCCTCGCCAGTCACCACGGTAGCATGCTGCTCACGCGTTGTTGCGGCAAGCGTTTGCAGCGCATCCAGTCGCGCCGCTAGCGTCGGGCTAACCTGGCCACTGACCGGCATGCCCTGTTGGCGTTCGAACGCTGCTATCGCTACCCGGGTATTGTCGCCAAAAACCCCGTCAATGGGACCAGGATCAAAGCCAAGGCGGCTGAGCTGCTGCTGTACATGGCGAGTCAATGCTCGTTCCACCTGGTTGGATAAGGCGACTGAGGCCTCACCATCGACACGGATGTTGTGCGCTTGCTGGAAGCGGCGTATCGCATCGCGGGTAGCCGACCCTACAACACCATCGACACCCTTGGTGTCATGGCCGAGTACGGTGAGGCTGGCTTGCAGACGCAGAATGCGTGCGGTTTCGCTGCCTGTCGGTGCGGGATGTGCTGTGGTCGTCATGGACTGTAGTTGCTGGTGTAATGTGTGCACCCAGGCTTCGCGGACTCGGCCATTGACCGGAGCGCCAATTTCGCGCTGATAAGCGCGGATAGCCGCACGGGTCGCCGGACCGAGCGCACCATCAATCGAACCTGGATCATGGCCTGCAGCGCGTAAGTTGCGCTGCAAGCGTTCGACTAGGGCTTGCAGGCCGTCTTTGGCACCGTTATTTTGCAGCAATCGCGAGGTTGCCGAGTGACCGTTGATTTGTGCCAGTAACAGGGGGGTGAAACCGTATTGATCAGGGGTGTTAACATCCGCACCGGCAGCCAGCTCAGTGCGTACCCGCTCAATGTTGCCCGTCCTTGCCGCCTCATGCAGCGGGGTTGCTTGGACAAGGGCACCTAAAGCCAGCAACAGCAGGCCAATAACAAAACGCATAGTAGGAATCCACAATAGTTTTATAGGGTAGGCGTAGCAAAATGCCCGCAACACACCGGCTGAATATGACATGCTTCAGCAGTACGCCGATTTTTACGTATAATTGCCAGATATCCGCCTACCCGTGCCAGTCGCCTCGGGTTTGCGAGATGATGTACCGCCATGCTTCGGAGCCTTTTCTATGGATATTATGCCTTATCTGCGTCTGATGGTCGAAAAACAAGCGTCCGATCTGTTTTTCTATGTGGGCGCGCCGGTCAATGTCAAAATTAACGGTATCCTCAGACCCATCGGCGATCAAGTCTTGGAGCCAGGAGCCGTCCGGCAACTGGCTTACGCGACCATGCGTGAGGCCCAAATTCGCAAGTTTGAAGAAGAGTTGGAGCTGAATTTTGCCATCTCAGGCAAGGGGCTGGGGCGGTTTCGCGCCAATCTCTTCATGCAGCGCGGTGAAGTGGCTTTAGTGGTGCGTTATATCCAGACCGAGATACCTTCCATTGAACAGCTCAATCTGCCGCTATTGTTGCAAGAATTGATTCTTGAAAAAAACGGCATGATTTTGGTGGTCGGTGCGACCGGCTCGGGTAAGTCGACCTCACTGGCTTCGATGATTGATTATCGTAATAGTACGACATCAGGGCATATCTTAACCATCGAAGATCCTATTGAGTTCACCTATGCGCACAAGAAATCGGTAGTCGGTCAGCGCGAAGTCGGTATCGATACCTTAAGTTACGGTAACGCTTTGATGAGCGCTATGCGTGAAGCGCCGGATGTCATTCTGATCGGCGAAATCCGCGATATGGACACCATGAAATACGCGATTCATTATTCCGAGACCGGCCACTTATGCTTGAGCACTCTGCATGCGAGCAATGCCAATGGCGCTTTGGAACGGATTGTCAACTTTTTTCCGGAAGGCGCGCGCTCCCAGTTCCTTATGGATCTGTCCTCCAATCTGAAAGCAGTGATTTCTCAGCGCCTGATTCGCACCATCGCCGGTGGCGTGGTGCCTGCGGTGGAAATTATGCTCAACACGCCCTATATTTCCGATTTGATCCTGAAGGGCCAGATGGAAAAAATTAAAGAAGTCATGCATAAAACCTCTGAAACCGGCATGCAAACCTTTGATCAGTCACTGCTGGATTTATACCGAGCGGGCAAAATCAGCATGGAAGAAACCATACGTAATGCTGATTCAAAAACCGATGTGACCCTGCAGATCCGCTTAGCCAGTGGACAGCAACAAGACGGGCGGCCTAAATTGGAAAAAATTGGTACGCCCCAGCGTTAGTCGCAGCAGATCTTCAGTATGCGTTTGACTCAGCTCAAACTGGCGGGGTTTAAATCCTTTGTCGATCCGACGACCTGCCACACACCCGGCTCGATTATCGTCATCGTCGGCCCTAATGGTTGCGGTAAATCCAATTTAATCGATGCCGTGCGCTGGGTGATGGGCGAAAGCACAGCGCGGCAGTTGCGTGGCGAGTCAATGGAAGATGTTATCTTCAGTGGCTCAGCGGATCGACGCCCGGTGGGTCAGGCTTCCGTCGAGCTGGTTTTTGACAACAGTGCGGGCAAACTCGGTGGTGCCTGGGCGCGTTACAGCGAAATTGCGATCAAGCGTCAGGTCAGTCGTGGCGGGCAGTCCGCTTATTACCTTAACGGTACTCGCTGTCGGCGGCGGGACATTACCGATATTTTCCTCGGTACGGGGCTGGGACCGCGCAGCTATGCCATTATCGAACAGGGCATGATTTCGCGGATCATCGAATCCCGTCCCGAAGAATTACGGGTGTTTCTGGAAGAGGCGGCAGGAATTTCCAAATATAAAGAACGACGGCGCGAAACCGAGTTACGTATTCGCCATACCCGCGAAAATCTGGATCGACTCAACGATGTGCGCGCAGAGCTGCATCGGCAGTTGCAACACTTGCAGCGCCAGGCGCGAAACGCCGAAAGATATCGTCATTATAAAGCCGAAGAACGGCACCTCAAAGCCGTAGTCCTGGCGCTGCGTTGGCGAGCCTATCAAACTATGCTCGATGAGCAGCAGGCACAGATTGAAACCCAGGTCAATGAACAGCAGCGATTGCTGGCCGAACGGCGTCGCCTGGAAACGGAGCGTGTGCAGGGTCGTGAGCAAGGTTTTGTCCTGCGTGAAACCCTGGAACAAGTGCAGGCTGAACACTACCGTATCGGCACTGAAGTCAGCCGACTCGAACAGGTGTGTGCTCATCAACGCGCTTTGCAACAGCAGCAGCGTGATGAATGTGAGCGCATTGAGCGCGCCTATCAAACTGCATGGACGCAACGCGATGCCGATCAGCAGCGCAGCGCTGAACTGGCTGTAGAGCTTGAGCAGATCGAACCCGCTCTTGCAGCGGCACAAAGCGCTCTGGAGGAGATGCAGTGTCAGCTTAACCATCAGGACAGCGCTTTGGAAGACTGTCAGCAACGGTGGGAAGCACTGACCCAGCAACTGGCTGAACCCTTGCGGCAAGCCGAAGTGATGCAGATGCGGATCAGCCAACTGCAACGCCAGGCCAGCACCACCCGGCAACGTATGGAACGCTTGCAGCAGGAGCGACACACATTAGACCTGACCGCCTTGGAACAGGCGCAAGACGAACGCCAGGTTCATAGTGAGCAACTTCAGGTTGTCCTGAGTGAACAGCGTGTGCAACTCGATGAGGTCAAGCGCGAAGTCGCACAATTACACCAACAGCATCAAGAGTTGCACCAGCAGCAACAGAATGTGCAAACTGAGTATCAAACCCGCCAAGGTCGACTGGCCTCTTTGCAGACCCTTCAGCAGGCCGGCCTGGGCGAACAGGGGGCAGCGCTGGCCGAATGGTTGCAAAAACAGGGCCTGACCCATGGGTCACACCTGGCCGAGCGTTTGCAGATCGATGCCGGTTGGGAGGCAGCGGCGGAAACCGTGTTGCAACCCTGGTTGCAAGCGCTGTATATCGAAGATGCTACGATTATCGACAATGTGGAGTTGCCCGCTGGCCCCTTGCGTTTGTACACTGCCGCCACAACGGAACCCGATAGTAAGAGTCATAATCGTTTAGCCCGACATGTGCGTAATGCGGGCAGTTTGCAGCCCTTATTAGAGGCCGTAGGGCTGAATAATGACTCCGACACAGCAGCCTCTGTTGTCAGTCAAGACGGCCTGTGGCGTGGAGTGGGCTGGTGGTGTCGTGCCGGTGTCGAGGATACGACGGGCAGCGTGCTGCTGCGCGAGAAGGAACTGCGCGAATTACACCAGCAACTCTCCCAGGATCAACAGCAGTTGCAGTGCCTGACTGAGCACAGTCATCAACTGGAGACGCAATTGGCGGCGAGTCAGTCACACAGCCAGCAATTGCAAGAACAGGTCAGTCAACTGCACAGTGAAGTACAGATTGCCCGCC
This sequence comes from Candidatus Competibacteraceae bacterium, assembly GCA_007120095.1. Taxonomy (GTDB): domain Bacteria; phylum Pseudomonadota; class Gammaproteobacteria; order Competibacterales; family Competibacteraceae; genus SKOM01. The sequence goes on from SKOM01000193.1 coordinate 7,864, forward strand.
ATCACATTGAAACCGGCCAGCAACAACTGGATCAGCAACGTGAGCGCCAAGCCCAGCTCGACATTGAATACAGCGAATTACAGCAGCAATGGGAAGATGATCAAGTCGATTTACTAGAAGCCCAGCAACAATGGGCCGCTGCTTGCCAAGCTGGGGAGCGCCTTGCCGAGCAGCAACAACAACTCAATGCCGAGCGTGAAGCGTTGCGTGTCGATGTGAATCGATTACGCCAGCAGACAGCCTTGCAACAGCAGCACATTCAGCAGCACACCCTCCGCCAGCAGGCCATGCATAATGAGGCTGAAGCCTTACGGCAGAGTGTGGCGCGGCTGGATGCTCAGCTACAACAACTCGACACCCGCCGCCAAACATTGGACAATGCATTGCAGCCGATGGATGTACGCGCCCTGGAGCAGGAACTGGAATACTGGCTGTCTCAGCGCCTGGTCAGCGACAAGGCATTAGGCAACGCTCGTCAGGCTTTAGAGCATCACGATGCCATTCAGGCTGATCATGAGCAGGCTGACAGGGTTGTCGAACGGCAGCAGACCCTGTTACGCGAACAACTGGAGCAGGCGCGTCTGGCTGCCAATGAAACTCGGGTGCATGGTGACAATCTGGCCGCACAATTAGCGGCGTTGGATACCACACCGGATAGCATCCTGGCAGAATTGGCAGATGCCGATAACGCCACTGAGGCCGATTGGCAACGCGAACTGGAACGTGTCGGTCAACGGATTCAGCGTTTGGGGGCGATCAACCTGGCGGCAATTGAGGAACATGCCCGTCTAGCCGAGCGCAAAGAGTATCTCGACAGCCAAAACGAGGATTTATGCTCAGCACTGGCGACATTGGAAGAAGCCATCAGACGCATCGATGCGGAAACCCGCAGTCGTTTTCAAGCGACCTTTGACGAAGTCAACGGGCATTTAAATCATTTGTTTCCTCGGTTGTTTGGCGGCGGTCAAGCGTTTCTGGATTTAGTGGGTAACGATACCCTCGATTCCGGTATAGCTTTAATGGCTAAGCCGCCGGGTAAACGAGTGGGGCGGATTCAATTATTGTCCGGCGGCGAAAAAGCACTAACGGCACTGGCACTGGTGTTCGCTATTTTTCAATTGAATCCGGCACCTTTTTGTCTTTTAGACGAAGTGGATGCTCCCTTAGACGAAGCCAATGTCGGCCGTTTTGGGCGTTTGGTGCAGGAACTGGCAGAGCAGGTACAATTCATCATCGTGACGCATAATAAAACCACCATGACGGTAGCACAGTACCTGATGGGCGTGACCATGCACGAGCCTGGGGTGTCCCGGTTAGTCTCGGTTGATGTGGACGAGGCAGTCCGTCTGGCGGCAGTATAAACTCAGCAATAACGGGGGTGTAAGGGTGGACGAACTGCGACTGATTTTACTTGGTATCGGATTATTAATCATTGGCTTAATCTATGCGTGGGGCATGCGTGCCCAGATTCGTGATCGCCTGAAAAACCGTCGCCGAGAGCCTGGCCTGGATGAGGTGGATCATACTGGCCCGACGGTCGATCAGGAATCGGACGTGTGGCGTCCCGAAGTGCGCGTCAAATCAGTGCCACCTGCTGATCCGCCCAAGGCCAGGTCGGCTGCACCCGAATCCACCCAACCCAAAACCGTACCGCAGCAGCCGGCTGCCCCTAAACCAGCTCAGCCCAAACCGGCTCAGCCCAAACCAGCCCAGTTAGCATCGGAGCAGACCCTGTCTGAACAATCCAAACCCGGTGCCCCAGTGGCAGCCGCACCTCAGTCCGCGACTACCCAGCCCGCGCCGACAGCGGTCGACACCCCGGCAAAGCCTGAAGCCATTCAGCCCGGCACCCATCGTCGTGCCCCGCAACCGGCTTCCGCTCCAAAAGCGCCGCCAACACCAAAATCTGCTCCAGCTAAAACCAACACCTGGAATGTCGCGCTGACTCTGATTGCTCCGGAACAGCGACCCTATACTGGCCATGCTGTTAAAGTAGCCGCTGAACAGCAGGGTTTAGTGCTGGCAAAACGAGGGGTTTGGGAGTGTCTCACGGGTGATGGTTCAGGGCAGATGGTGTTTGGAATCGCACATCTGCGCGAGCCGGGTACCTTCGATCCAGCGAAATTGAGTCATTTGCGCACTCCTGGTTTGTTATTGTTCATGCCGTTGCCGGGGCCGCTGAATGCGGTGAACGCTGTGGACTTGATGATTGAACAGGCGGGGCAATTACAACGCCGTTTGGGTGGAGTGCTGTGCGATGAGCGTCGGCATCGTCTCACGGCGCAGTCGTTGATCCAATTACGCGCGCGTGCTGATGAATTTGACCGTAAAATGCAATGAGCGACCCGCAGGCCAACCGCCAGCGCATCACCGTGCTGCGGCGGGAGCTGGATGAGCATAATTATCGCTATTATGTGCTGAATGATCCGTGTATTCCTGATGCTGAGTATGATCGTCTGTTTAGGGAATTACAGGATTTAGAACGACAATTCCCGGAGCAGATCACTCCGGATTCGCCGACTCAGCGGGTGGGTGCCGCCCCGGCCAGTGCCTTTGCCACGGTCATCCACCACCAACCCATGCGCTCGCTGGACAATGCCTTCAGTTCAGAACAGGTGGTGGCGTTTGACCGGCGGATCCGCGAGGTGTTAGAGGTTGCAACCGTCGTCTATGTGGCTGAGCCCAAGCTCGATGGTTTAGCGGTCAGTCTGAGTTACCAACAGGGGCGACTGGTCTGTGCGGCCACCCGGGGCGATGGTCTGAGCGGTGAAGACATTACCCATAATGTGCGTACCATTGACAGCGTCCCGTTGCGCTTACGAGGTGATGATTGGCCGCAACTGCTGGAAGTCCGCGGCGAGGTCTTCATGCCCAAGGCGGGGTTCGCGGCATTTAATCGTCAGGCTCAAGCTCAGGGCGAGCGGGTGTTTGCTAATCCGCGCAATGCGGCCGCAGGCAGCCTGCGACAATTGGATCCAGCCATTACCCGCCAGCGCCCTCTGGATTTTTTCTGTTATGGCGTAGGCGCTTATGAAGGAACCAACCTGCCTGAAAGCCACAGCGAATTGCTGATCCAGTTACGCAACTGGGGTTTAAAAATCTGTCCTGAAGGCCGCCAGATCCACGATGTGGACGGTTGTTTAGCTTATCACCATGAATTGCTCCAGCGCCGCGATGCCTTGGCTTATGAGATTGATGGGGTGGTCTATAAGGTGGATCGCCTGGCGTGGCAACGCCATCTCGGCTATGTGGCTCGCGCCCCACGCTGGGCTGTGGCGCATAAATTTCCAGCTCAGGAAATGTTGACCACGGTGCGTGCCATTGA
>SKOM01000224.1 GCA_007120095.1 Candidatus Competibacteraceae bacterium
GCACCGAGTAAAAAATCGCGGTTGCCGTGGATGAAATACACCGCTACCCCACTGGCGTTTAAACGCTGTAAGCCGTCGGCAACCTCCAAAGCTAATGGCGCGTCATCATCATCGCCGATCCAGACCTCGAATAAATCCCCCAGAATGTACAGAGCCTGCGCTTGACGCGCTTGAGTGCTTAAAAACTCCAAAAACAGCGCTGTAGTGTGTGGGCGACCGGGATCGAGATGGAGATCGGCGATAAACAGACTATGCGCTGCTGCTTCAGTCATCCGCATCCACAACGGTGACGCTGGTGATCACGACCGGGGTTTGTGGCACATCTTGACGAAACGGTCCGCCACGACCGGTCGGCAGTTGGCGGATGTTATCGACCACGTCCATGCCCTCAACCACCCGACCAAATACCGCGTAGCCCCAACCTTGACCGCTGGGTTGCTGGTGGTTCAAAAAGGCATTATCCGCCACATTGATAAAAAATTGTGCGGTCGCTGAGTGCGGATCAGACGTGCGTGCCATAGCTACTGTGCCACGGTCATTGGTCAGACCGTTATCGGCCTCATTGCGAATCGGGGCGCGGGTACGGGGTTGCTGAAAATCAACTTGGAAACCGCCACCCTGAATCATGAATCCGTCAATCACTCGGTGAAAAATCGTGCCGTCATAGAAACCATCGCGCACATATTGCAGGAAATTTTCAACCGTCTCCGGGGCTTCTTGGGGATTAAGCGCCAGGATAATATCCCCCATCGAGGTTTCAAGTTTAACGCGGGGTTCGGCTAAGGCCGTGCCACCAGTGAGCATCAGGGCGAGGGTGGCACCAAGGGCTTTATTAAGCATCAGAATGAGTCTCCGCTTGTGTCATTAATCAGTTCAGCATCATAATCGGCTGTACCGGCTACGCCAAGTCTAAAGCAGACGGTTGTTGTTAAACTGCGATCCTCGGTTGCTCCAACGGATCGATGGTTCACTCGCGCTGCCGAGGCTGACGAGGCACCGGTGGAGGTCGCACTGAGCTACCCCGAGTGGCACTATCGAAAACGCTGCTATCTACAGGACTATTGCCAGGTGGTTGAGCTGCAACCCGATACGGTGGATTCCGAATGGCAACCCACCCCGGATACCCGCCGCCGCATCCGCAGGGTGCGGCGGCAGTTCGAGGCCCTGAGACCACAGCGCGAGCACCTCCGGGCTCAGATCGATGGTGATGACTTCGATCTCGACGCCCTTATCCGATCCCAGGCCGAACAGAGAGCCGGAGAACCCGGCTCCGACCGAATCTATGCCAGCACCCGGGAACAGATCCGTGACCTGGCCGTCAGCGTACTCATCGACACTTCTCTTTCCACCGACGCAATGGTCGGTGAACGACGGGTGCTGGATCTGGAAACCGAGGCCCTGATGGTGCTCGCCCACGGCATTGAGGTCTGCGGCGATGCCCTCTCTCTATGCTATCGTGACCCATCCTGAATCCCTCACGACGGCCTTGCCGACCATTTATCGCCAGGTGGCTGGAAGGTAAACTGGAAAACCGATCCATGGTGTGCCTGCGGCTGGACGCCGGGCCATTTCCAACGTGTTGTATTGGTGCCTCTGGTATTGCCAGCCCTTGAGGCGTGAAGTGGACAGACTCAAGTCTGAGTTCGCCCGTTTGCGGACTGAGCATATCGCCATAAAAACGGCCTTCGCTGGCAAAGCTATCAATGGGGTGGGCGAGTAGTTACCTGTACGCGACATCTAAAAAATATGTAACTATAAATAATAAATTATCTTATGATTTCATGGTATCCGATTTAGCCCCTAAATTTCTCGATACAGGAATTGTGAAATGTGCGTAGTTTGCTATGATACTGAAAGATATACCGCAGGGATTGATTACTGTCTGTGCGGCGCACCCCAAACGCTTGCGGCATATGCTCGGATTGAGGCCGATATATCCCGGCGTCAAATGCTGGGTGGAATGGCTGCGGTAGTTGGCATGTTCGCTGGCTTCGGCCTGGCACCTAAGAAAGTCCACGCCCAAAGCATAGGCCGCCCGACGCTGCTGACTAATCTACGCCTGTTTGATGGCATGACGCTTTCTATGCAATCAGGCCGTAGTATCCTGATCGAAGGCAATCGGATCACCGCACTGCCTGAGCTCAATGACCGGCCAGAAGAGGCGGACATCATTGATTGCGGCGGGCGGGCAGTCATTCCGGGGTTGATCGATTCACATTGGCATTCCACATTGGTTGCGGTCTCGCAACTGACGGCGATGACCCAGGATATCGCCTTTATTCATTTAACGGCTGGGCGCGAGGCCGGAGCTACTCTGATGCGTGGTTTTACTACGGTACGCGATGTTGGCGGACCGGCCTTTGGTCTGAAGATGGCCATCGACCGGGGGGTCGTGTCTGGACCGCGCATCTTTCCGTCCGGGGCGATGATCTCGCAGACTTCGGGGCATGGTGATTTCCGCCTGCTCTCTGAGCTGCCGCGCTTTCCTGATACGCCGCCGAACACTATCGAACGCCAAGGCGTGGCGCTGATCGCCGATGGTGCCGATATGGTGCTGCGTGCCGCACGCGAGCAGCTCATGAAGGGTGCGAGCCAGATCAAAATCATGGCCGGTGGCGGTGTAACATCACTTTATGATCCACTCGACTCCATTCAATACACAGAGCGCGAGATGCGTGCCGCTGTCGAGGCTGCCGAGGATTGGGGCACTTATGTCTGTGCCCATGTCTACACGCCGGGTGGCATTCGCCGAGCGGTAGCCGCAGGTATCAAATCCATCGAACACGGACAACTGGCCGACGAAGAAACCGTGCAGATCATGGCGGGTGAGGGCGTATGGTGGTCAATTCAGCCCTTTCTCGGCGACGAAGACGCCTCACCCAAGCCAGACCCTATCCAGCGCGCCAAGCAACAACAGGTGTCTGAGGGGACGGTGCGTGCCTTTGAACTGGCAAAAACCTACGGCGTACCGC
>SKOM01000213.1 GCA_007120095.1 Candidatus Competibacteraceae bacterium
CAATTAACCGCCCTGCTCCTGGATTACCCCATGAGTCTGGAACAGGCTCTGCACACACCGCGGATTGAAGCCACCGCCAGCGGTACACTGCACGTTGACCCGCGCATTGATTCCAGCATTCGCGAGGCACTGGCCCAGACCTTTGTCGTAGAACGTTCGCCCTTGAAGGTATTCCCCAAACTCTACGCCTGCCCCAGCGCGGTGCTGATTGACCAGGCCAGCGGTTTACGGTACGCAGCGACCGATCCCTCATCCCCGGTGGCGGGTAGCGTGGCCCAAAGGCTTGCTTCAGACCCCACCTTGCGATAACGCCCTTGCCCTTCTCCTAACCTTCGGCTCTGCGAATACCTGGTGAGAGGACTTCTACCTCTCTCGCTTCGTGCCATGCCCGGTACACAGGCCCAAGCTCAGCGACGGCTATGGAGCTTAGCGGAATTGCCGTCCGGTGCAGCGCCTGGTTTAGGGCGCATTGTATGGTCCAAGGAACCGCTCGCCATTAAAGTGAATAAGATGCGATGGTGCATCGGCGACCCATACCTCAGTCCCCCATGCAATATCAATAACATATCTTCCCATGATGGCCCGGTCAGGGAAAGCAGTCACGTAAACTAGACCAGCGGTCGATCCGGCGAATAGCGCCTCCAACTCAGCATGACGCTTGCCATCGACTGGGCCGTGACTGGTGACAGACTCAACCAGCAACAACCAATTTCTCGCGGTGTAGTGCAATACCACATCAGGCATCTTGCCGTGTGAATCCACATCAATGCCCAATTTCGCCAGCAAAGGTGCATCAAAGTAGCCCCACTTATCGCCCGTGTCGCCAGCATAGACCAGCACGCTACCGGGGGCGAAGCGCGGAGCGAAGTCTACGATAATCGCCCGGATTAGCTCGCTATGCTCACCAGGACTGAGGGAGATTTCCTTGCCCGGCGCAATCTCGACGGGAACACGGTTCTGCTTGCGCTCCTTTGCATAGCGGGCAACGAGCGTTTCGCGTTCAGCGAGATACGTGGTCAGCCTGTCATGCCAGGCTTCACTGCCAAATGTACGCGCCAGTTCAAGAGCGGCAGGTTCAATCTGATAGACCGCCTTTGGGCTATTCACTGGTCTATTGGGATTGTCCGGATTATACAGAGCCAGCCCTGCGTCGCAGAACTGGTGCATCGTCTGCCGACGGACTGTCTCGCGAGTATTCGGCGCATATTCCTTATCGTAGTGCTCCTTTGCCCAGTCCATGATCGGGGTGATTCCCACAAGAGGACTCTCTGCATCAGCCCATGACTTGTCCGGTGTAAGATTCAATAATGCCAGCAAGCAAAGGGCGGAACGCTCGTTTTGTTGTGCTCGCGGAAAGCCTAATGAAATAATAACTTGCCTCGCAGCTTCTATGTATTCGTCTTTGTTCTTCATGTATTCAACGCTACCAGCTTAGCGTCGATTTTATCTTGCGAGAGCGTTCCTTGCCGCATCGCCCACTCGCCAAGCCGAACCAACTCATCTCGGCGCGGGTATTTCATCAACTTGAGGTCGGTTGCATTGACCTGCGTATGACCGCTGAAGCGTCGAAACTGTTCGTCTACCGCAGAAGTATTGAGGAATACGGCCAAGCCATGGGCCAGCGGCTCAGATAGTCCATGCTTGTTTTCATGGAATACATTCAGGTGGTTTTCAAAGCCCAGCATCGACGCATCACCGAATGTTCCCGGCTTGACCACGTTAGCCACGATTCGGCGTTTCTCCTCCTTGGACGAAAAGCGCCGGACCACACAGTAGAACCCGTTTGGGTACAGCCATTTTTCAGTGTCGGCATTACGCTCGATAGCGTTGGGTTTTTTCATGCCCTCAATAGGCCATATGGTGCCTGTACTGCTGAAATGACCGGGATATAGCAAAGGTACGGTATTCTCACTTGGCATGCCACGCAGATGCTCTTTCAGCCGGAAGTCAACCACAGGCCCAGTTGACACCCTGATGCCCAAGTCGGCCAGCGTGTAGCATATCGCTGGAGAGTGCTCAAGGACGTTCTGCTCAACCGATTTGGGCACATGTATAAACCGCTCGGGGTCATCTGGAAACACAATCCTATCAAACGGGTATTCATGGCAGGATAGATCAGAAAAGGTGTTGTCCGATGAGGTCGAAACTGTCACTGATCCTTGCTGGCCTCCACATTCCAAGCGAATGATAATATTTTCCTGCAGAACATTGTCATCCTTGAACGCTTTGCTGCGGGATTCGAACAGGTGCATATGGTGGAGAGCAGCACGCTCCTGAATGAAGTCGCGAAATGGCCGGTAATAAGGCCCATTGCAGAAACTCCGCGGGATGATAGCTACGATCTGTCCTCCCGGAGCCGCATGGGCTACAGCCAGGGCGACGAACGCGCTATACAGGTTCACCGTTTCGATGCCAACGCGACGCAGAGCCACGCGATGGGCTGAGTGACTGTTGATCTTCTTATAAGGTGGGTTAAGAATTGCATGCGTATAGCGCTCTAAAGGTGGTATGAACAGGTTGCCTGTCAATGATTCGACTGCAGCATGAATAAAATCCTCTTGACGAATATTGGCAGTAAAATCGCCTTTGTGGTTGTACGTGTCCAGCGTTTTTTTCAAATGCTCGATCAAGGCGGAGTCTAGCTCAAAGGCATCTACAGACACTTGTTCGAAACTAAATCCACCACTTCTCCACCGGCCTAAAAACGCCGCTGACAACGAACCTATCCCTGCCCCTGCATCCAGTAGGCGACAGACACCTTCTCCATCAGGGAACAGCTCGGCCATAAATGTAGCCGTATTTTGAGACGTGAGAAATTGACCGAACAAGGACTTTTTTGTCGATTCGGTACTTTTTGATAACAGCAATCTTTTCTTCTCAACCACTGATAACAATACAATACCTCCTTATTTACGCCCTAAACCAAAGCTCA
>SKOM01000261.1 GCA_007120095.1 Candidatus Competibacteraceae bacterium
ACTGAGCGTCAAGGGCTTGAGTTGGGCGGTTCGCCGCGTCAACCAAGTGCGGATAAATCCATTGCTCAAAAATGAGCAAGTTTAATGGAGCAGTGTTTACCCATGGCTCATAAAAAAGCAGGCGGCAGCAGCCGCAACGGTCGCGACTCTGAATCAAAGCGCCTGGGTGTGAAGCGCTTTGGCGGCGAGTCGGTACGTGCCGGCAGCATCATTGTCCGTCAGCGGGGGACTCAGTTTCACCCCGGTGCCCATGTTGGCTGCGGCAAGGATTACACCTTGTTTGCTAAAACTGACGGCCAGGTTGTGTTCCAAGTCAAAGGACCGCGTAACCGGCGTTATGTGAGCATTCAGCCCACGGCCTAAGGCCCGCTGCGGCGGCTCCTGAAAAAGCCCCGCCTAAGGGGCTTTTTTTATGGAATGAATCCAGTAAATCATGAAATTTGTTGACGAAGTCACAATTCGTGTCGAAGCCGGTGATGGGGGGAATGGCTGTGTCAGCTTCCGCCGCGAAAAATTCATCCCCTTTGGCGGGCCTGACGGCGGCGATGGTGGCGATGGCGGCAGCGTGCATCTGCGCGCCGATTCCCATCTGAATACTTTGGTCGATTACCGGCATAAACGCCTGTTTCGCGCTCAACGCGGCGAAAACGGTGCCGGGCGCAATCGTACCGGTGCCAGTGGTGACGATCTGTACCTCAATGTGCCGGTCGGCACTCTGGCTCACGATGTCGATACTCAAGAGCTCATCGGCGATCTCAACACCCCCGGCCAAGTCCTGCGCGTGGCCCGTGGGGGTTTTCACGGTCTGGGTAACACCCGTTATAAAAGCAGTACCAACCGCGCCCCGCGCCAGTTCAAACCCGGCACACCCGGTGAACAGCGTCATCTGCGCCTAGAATTGAAATTACTGGCCGATGTTGGTCTGGTGGGCATGCCCAACGCCGGCAAATCCACTCTGATCACTGCGGTATCCGCTGCTCGACCCAAAATTGCCGACTACCCCTTCACAACTCTCCATCCCCAGCTCGGCGTGGTGCGAGTGGGCTTGTCACAAAGTTTTGTGATGGCGGATATTCCCGGCCTGATTGCCGGGGCGGCTGAAGGCGCAGGTTTGGGAACCCGCTTTCTTAAGCATCTGTCACGCAACCGCCTGCTATTACATCTGGTGGATATGTCGCCGTACAGCGACAGCAGCGATCCGCTGAGTGATGTTCGGGCGGTCGAACAGGAGTTAGCCGCTTACAGCGCCGAGCTGGCTCAACGCGAACGCTGGCTGGTGCTGACTAAATTAGATCTGCTGCCCGAGTCCGAATGGGCTGAGCGCCAAGCGGCCTTAGTTACAGCGCTGGAGTGGTCAGGGCCGGTATTTGCGGTTTCCGCCACTCAGCAGATTGGCACCCGTGAGCTGAGCCAAGCCATTATGCGCTATTTGGAAGTCAATGCACTGGCTAGCCCGCCGCCGCCAGCAGCCGAGCATGAGTCCCATCCAGTGGATACCAACCATGAGTGAAACCACGCATCAGGGCCGCTGGGTGATTAAAATCGGCAGCGCCATGATCACCGATAATGGCCGGGGCCTCGACCATGCGTTGATCAATCAGTGGGTGGAGCAAATGGCGGCGTTACACCGGCAGGGCAAGGAATTATTGCTGGTGTCGTCAGGGGCGGTGGCTGAGGGCTTACGTCGTTTGCAGATTGAACGCCGTCCGCGGGCGTTGTATGCCCTGCAGGCCGCTGCGGCGGTCGGGCAAATGGGTTTGGTGCAAGCTTACGAGTCAGCGTTTCAGCGCTACGGTATCCGTACCGCGCAAGTGTTATTAACCCATGATGACGCCGCTGACCGTAAACGCTATCTGAACGTCCGCACCGCCTTGCGGACCCTACTGGGCTGGAAGGTGATTCCCGTCATCAATGAAAACGACACGGTGGCGTTTGATGAAATTCGCTTCGGCGATAATGATACGATTGGTGCCTTAATCGCCAATCTGGTCGAAGCCGATCATCTCATCATCCTGACCGATCAGCGCGGTATGTTTGACCGCGATCCGCGTCAGCATCCCGATGCCCGCTTAATCGAGCAGGCCCAGGCCGATGATCCCGAATTAGAGCTGATGTCGGGGGCGGGGGGCACGTTTGGCCAGGGTGGTATGCTGACCAAAGTCCGTGCTGCCGCCAAAGCCGCCCGCTCGGGTGCCTCAACGGTTATTGTCTGGGGACGAGAACCTGAGGTGTTAACCCGTTTGGCTGCCGGTGAGCGTCTGGGCACGTTGCTGCAGCCCAGCCAAGGGCCGCTGGCGGCGCGTAAGCAATGGTTAGCAGCGCGTTTACAGGCGCAGGGACGCTTGCATCTGGATGCCGGTGCCGTTCGAGTGTTACGTCATGCCGGGTGCAGCCTGCTGCCTGTGGGAGTCACTCGGGTTGAGGGCGCGTTCGCCCGCGGCGACCTCGTGATCTGTCTAGCAGAAGATGGCACTGAGATCGCCCGTGGGTTGGTGAACTATAACTCGGTGGAAACTGCGCGGATTGTGGGTAAACCCAGCGAACAGATTGAACCCTTATTGGGTTATGTCGATGAACCCGAGTTAATTCATCGTGACAATCTCGTGTTGCTCTAGCCCGACATAGCCCGAATATGCTGAGTCAGACGGCTTTTGTGCCGTGCGGCCTTATTCGGGTGAATCAGTCCCTTACGCGCTGTGCGGTCAATGACCGGCTCGGCATTACGCAACGCCGCTTGGGCGGCACTTTGATCCCCTGAGGCGATGGCCTTGAGGACTTTCTTGATTTGGGTACGCATCATCGAACGCCGACCGGCGTTGTGTTGGCGCCGCACTTCGGCTTGGCGGGCGCGCTTCTTGGATTGGGGGGTATTGGCCAAAGCAAAACTCCGGATATCTAGGTTAATGAAAAACACAT
>SKOM01000251.1 GCA_007120095.1 Candidatus Competibacteraceae bacterium
CCCCAAGGTCCACCGCCGTGGATGGACTGGGATCAGTTCAATGCTGACGAAACCGAACCAGCAGCGCACAATACGGCGGGGGATCGCGAGGTACGCGGGCGTGAAGCGACCCGCACCCGCACAGAGCGCTAATCGCCTGCTTCAATCACTTGGCGCAGTCGGGCTGGTAACACAGCCCGCAGCCGAACCCCGATGCACTGTTCATAGCGCTGCCAGAGCACCCCTAAACCGATAATCACCAAGCCGGCAAAAGACAGCACCACCGGAAACCACAAGCTGTCGGCAAACACCTGATAAGACAGATAGCCTAAGTAACTGGCCACCCCGAAACCACCGAAGACCACAAACACGCGCCGCCGCAATGCGGTACCGATGAACAATAACCCCAAGTTAATGGTGAAATAGCCGAGCTTTGCCCATTCGCTATCCGAATACCGGAAGCTCAGTCCGGACCAAAACGCCAGCATACCAAACAAAAACAGCCAAAAAGCATAGTCAGGCTGTCGTCCTAAACGCAGATCAACGCCCAACGCCACCAGCAACATCCCCAGCCCAAACCACAGGGAAAAATCACGGCGCAATTCCCAGGTCAGCGCCTGATCGAACAAAAACGGCACCAAGTCCATACTCAGATACCACAGGGTCACCGCGACCGGCAGCAGCAAAAACGGCAGGCGATAACGCCAAAACATGACACAGGCTGCGGCTAAAGTCGCCAATTCCATCAAAATCCAGCGCCACGACACCCAGTGATGATAATCACGGTAAACGGCATCGTCTGGCCATAGCCCCAGACCTTGCTGCAAGCCATAAACCGCCAAGGGGACTAAAGCGACGGCCAAGGCGGCGGTCAGCCCCGCTGGAATACGTAAATCGCGCTGCAACAGGTATTCGGTCAGTGCGATCGCCAGCACTATATACAGCGTGGCCAGCAGTAAAATTCCCCAGCCACCCAATAATTCCCAGGCGACGGTCATAAACAAGGTCATGGCACCAATGGCCATCAGCCCACCCAGATAATACAGCAGGTGGGAAAACTGTAATCTGGGCTGATCTTTGCCTTGCTGATGGAAAAACTGCCACAATGGTTCCACCTGCCTGGATTCCAGCAGGCCATGCTCTGCAGCGGTATCGAGATCAGTTCGGTTAATGCGCATAGCGGTTTTCTCCAGCCCACTCGATCAAAACATCAGGGGCTTAGCTTATCATCTGTATCGACCTTGACAGTGATCGGCAGGGGATAAATACTGTCTATCATTAACAACACCAATAAAGTCCATAAACGCTTACACCCATGAGGCTCGCTGTCACATGTTGTGTTTGAAACCTGCGTTAGTCCGCTACTGGCCGTTGGTCGCGGCTCTGCTCTCCCCCTTACCCATTGCGGCTGAGTCCGTCTTGCCATACACGCTGCCGACGGTAACCCCGGAAGTGGGTTCAGGTTACAGTGATAAGCCCGGCTGGGTCTATCAACAGTTTGCCGTCGCCGCTGCTAATCCGCTGGCAACCGATGCCGGTTATCAAGTGCTGGCGGCCGGTGGTTCGGCCGTGGATGCGGCCATTGCAGTGCAAATGGTGCTCACCCTGGTGGAACCCCAGTCCAGTGGCATCGGGGGTGGGGCTTTTTTGTTGTATTATGACGGGCAAGCCATCGGCGCCTATGATGGACGTGAGACAGCACCCCAAGCGGTCGGTGGCTCCCTGTTTCTCGACGCCGAGGGTGAGCCGCTGGCCTTTTTGGATGCTGCTGCCAGCGGTTTATCCGTAGGCGTACCCGGCACGGTGCGTATGCTAGAGCTGGCGCATCGCGACCATGGCCGCCTACCTTGGGCTGATTTATTCACCCCGGCGATTCGGTTGGCCGAACACGGTTTTCCTGTCAGTCACCGACTGCATACCAGCTTGGCGGCTGAACAGCGCCTGCGTGATGACCCACTGGCTCGGGCATTCTATTATGACAGCGACGGCTCAGCGCTTGCTGTGGGGCATATGCTGCATAATCCGGCTCTGGCCGCGATTTTAAGCGCAATCGCCGCCGACGGCAGCGCGGCCTTGCACACCGGCGCTATCGCTGAGGATTTGATCGCACGGGTGCAATCTCATCACAGCCGACCAGGAGCTATGACGCTGGATGATCTGGCTGATTACCAGGCACAAACCCGCGATCCACTGTGTACCGATTGGCGCGCTTATAGCGTCTGCGGCTTTCCGCCCCCCTCCTCGGGCCATCTCACCCTGATGCAAATTCTGGGGATGCTTGATCAGCTCGAACTCCCCGAGCCCGCCTTGGAAAACCAGTTACCCCGCGTCGCCTGGTTGCATGCCTTTCTCGAAGCCGCCCGCTTAGCGTTTGCCGATCGCGGTCAGTATATTGCCGACCCTGATTTTGTGTCCGCACCGGCTGATGACTGGACAAGTCTGCTTGATCCGGATTATTTAGCCCGCCGGGCTGAACTCATCGGTAACACCAGCATGGGCAGTGGTGCGGCCGTACCCGGCAATCCTGGGGCCATAACCCACACCTGGGGACTTCAAGCGACCCAGCCCGAATACGGCACCAGTCATATCAGCATTGTCGATGCCCACGGTCATGCCGTGGCGATGACCACCACCATCGAAGCGGCTTTCGGTGCGCGTATCCTGGCCGACGGTGGCACCGGCTTACCCGGCGGGTATCTACTGAATAACGAACTTACCGATTTCTCTTTCAGGCCACAAACCGCTGAAGGACTGGCGATTGCCAATCGGGTGGAACCGGGCAAACGCCCCCGCTCCAGCATGAGCCCCACACTGGTGTTTGACCGTGACAGCGGCGAGCTGCTGGCCAGTCTTGGCTCACCTGGAGGGGCCGCAATTATTCACTATGTGGCACGCACTCTGATCGCCTTATTCGATTGGGGACTGGATGCGCAACAGGCATTGGAATTGCCGCATGCCATTACCTTGGGCGGCACGGTGTTTGTCGAACAGGGACGCTTCCCTGAGAGGACTCTGTCCGCACTCCGCGAGCTGGGCCATGCGACACAAGAACGTGAGTTGACGAGCGGCTTGCAGGCGATTCAGCGCACGGATGAAGGCTGGTTTGGAGGGGCTGACCCCCGTCGCGAGGGTGTAGTAATGGGACAGTGACCTGCAATTGATGATAAGATCAACAGGCTGTTCCATAATGACCGATGTATCAATTAAATCTAAATCCATGAGGAGTGATTAACTATGAGCAAACGCGTTGCAGTAGTAACTGGCGGTATTGGCGGTCTGGGCACACCCATGTGCAGAACCCTGCATGATCAAGGCCGTAGCGTGGCCGCGGCTTACTATCCTGCAGAAGAAGACAAGGCGATTGAATGGCGCAAACAGCAACTATCTGATGGGTATGACATTGCCATCTACCCGGTCGATATCGGTGATTATGATTCCTGCGCAGCCTTAGTGGAAAAAATCGAGAACGACTTAGGGGCCATTGATATTTTGGTCAATAATGCTGGTATCACCCGTGATGCGCCGCTCAAGAAAATGGAGAAATCGAACTGGGATGCCGTCATCCAGACCAATCTGACTGGGGCGTTCAATATGGCCAAGCAGGTGTTTGATAAAATGGCGCAAAACGGCTGGGGACGAGTCATTAATATCGCCTCGGTCAATGGGCAAAAAGGCCAGTTCGGCCAAACCAACTACTCAGCGGCTAAAGCCGGTTTGCATGGCTTTACCAAAGCATTGGCTCAAGAAGGTGCCCGCAAAGGCGTAACGGTCAACACCATTTCCCCCGGTTATGTCGGCACCGAAATGGTCATGGCCATTCCGGAAAAAGTCCGTGACCAGATCGTTGCTGGTATACCCATTGGCCGACTGGCTAAGCCCGAGGAAATCGCTCGCGCCGTTGGTTTCCTGGCCGACGATGAGGCCGGTTATATCACCGGAGCGGACTTCTCCATTAACGGTGGTATATACATGCACTAAGGTTTTGTTCTAAAATTGGCTTTTGGCTTCATTATTGGCTGTACTAGTGTTTGATAATCATCGTATGAACAAACTCCGGATTGTCAAGAAATACCCCAATCGTCGGCTGTACGACACCGCCATCAGCAGTTACATTACCTTGGAGGATGTCAAGCAGCTCGTGCTGGAGTATGAAAAATTCCGGGTCATTGATGCCAAGACCAACGAAGACATCACCCGCAGTATTCTGTTGCAGATCATCAGCGAAGAAGAAGCTCAGGGCTCGCCGATTTTTACGGCCGAGCTACTGGCCCATATCATCCGCTTCTACGGCGATACCTTGCAGGGGATGATGGGCACCTACTTGGAAAGAAGTCTACAATGCTTTGTTGATCAGCAACATTTAGTGCGTGAACAAATGCGTAGCTTCATCGGCAAAACTCCGCTGACGCTGATATCGGAGATGGCGGAACGCAATCTGTCAATTTGGCAAGGTATGAACGAACAGATTTACCGACAACATCAGCGAGAACAGTCCGAAGAGGATCCGCCGAATTCTGAAGCTAAACCACCTCGCTCAGGAAATCGCAGCTAACTCAGAGGCGATCCTGAAGCTGTTGCAACTGCCGCAAACGTGCCTGTAATTGAGCGCGTTTGTGGCTATCTCCCTGCTCACCACGGCGTAAACCGCGCTCGGCCTGTTCAATGGCCTGTTCTAAATTACCGTTGAGATAATGATACTCAGCCATTGCGGCATGGGTAATCAGCCAGCGGCCGGCTTGCTGGGCGGCTTGCGCGTACAGCTCATAGAGGTTCAACTCATGCGGGCGGCGTTTTAACTGAGGCTCCAATAGTTCCAAAGCGCGATCCGGCTCCCCTGCACTGATTAAAGCACGGCCATAGTGCATGGCGACGATAAAACTGTCCGGGTAAGATTGATGGATACGTTCAAATAAGCGCCATGCACGCTGGCCATCGCCTGCGGACAAGGCCAGCTCAGCCTGCTCGATTTGTAATGCCAAGAGTTCAGGCTGCTGGCGGAGCAAACGCTCGATTTGTTCGGTCGCTTCAGCATAGCGCCCGGCCCGATGCAAAGACAAGGCGTAACCGTAACGCTGCGCTGGTTCACTATCATAATCACCGCTGGCGAGAGTATCACGAAATTGATTGATCAGACGCTGGGTATTAGCCGTAGTGAGCACCCGCGCCCGCGCTTTGGCGAAATAGTACGCCTGACTACTGGCATACGTTTCTACTGTATCGGTACGGCGACCACTGAGATCAGCCATACGGGTCACTGGACGGGGATGCGTGCGTAAATAGTCTGGTATCTGACTGCCCGTATCACCGGCTGTGCGCGCCAAGTGGGCAAAAAAAGTGACCATGCCGTCAGGATCAAACCCGGCTTGCTCTAACAAGCGCTGACCCACACGATCCGCTTCCTGCTCATGACTGCGGGTAAAATTCAAGCGCTGCTGAGCACTGGACGCCAGAGTGGTGGCTATGGCCGCCTGCCCGGCCTCACCGCTGGCTGCCGCTAAGGCCGCCGAAGCTAACAGGGCTGCCGCCACCGAGAGCAGTTGTTGGCGGGAATCGGCAAACCGGCGCACAATATGCCGCTGAGCCACATGGGCGGTTTCATGAGCGATCACCCCCGCTAATTCAGCTTCGTTGCGGGTAACCCGCAACAATCCGGTGTGGATGCCGATATAACCGCCGGGAGCAGCAAAGGCGTTTACCTGTCCGGAATCGATCCAATAAAATGTATAAGGGTGACCGCCGCTGGCATGGGTTGCAATGCGTTGCCCGATGGAGTTGAGATATTCGCTGAGCTGCACATCGTCAATCACCTTGCCCCGATCCCGGATACGGCGCAGGACATCAGCCCCTAAACGGGCCTCTTCGCTGGGCCCTAAATATTGACCAGCAGGATCGCCGAAATCCGGCAGGCGCAGATCCAGAGCATGCACGGGCAGCGCAAATAACCACAAACCACAAACCCACCACAGGCCACGCAGAACACTCACCACACAGTCTCCGAATCCAACGTATCAGCGCCACAACGGCTAATCGGTATCGACAAGCTGTTGCAGCAACCAGTTCGCCGTGCGCAGCAAACGGCTGTCACCGAGTGGTGAGCCGACCAGTTGCAGACCCATTGGCAAACCGGCTTCATTATCAAACAGCGGCAAGGTCAGCGTGGGCAGACCCAGCAACTGCCATGGCAGAGCAAACAAGGGCATTGCCTCAACATCGCCACAGCCAATGACACCATGAGCCGCCGGAGTCAGCAGCGCATCGCACCAGAGGAACACATCTTCAAGCTGATGACGCAGATGCTGGCGTTCACTCAACACCCGCAAGTAATCCGTTGCTAATACTGCCTGCCCTGCACTTAGCCGGGCCTGCAAATCCGCCGATAAAGCCGACGGGGATTGGCGAGAGGCTACCAGCATGGCCGATAAGCTATGCGCTAACTCAGCGGTAAACAGTAGGTGCATCGACGTCGGCATTTGGGCGTAAGCCGGACCCAGAGCAAAACGCTCACTATCGGCCTGTTTGGACAATGCCTCAGTCAGCTCATCTAAACCAGCCCGCATGGCGGCATCGGCAGTGTCCTCCCACGGTGTGTGTACAATCCCAAACCGTGGCGGGACAGGGGGTTGAGCCTGTACGCTTTTGACCAGACGCGGGCAAGCCTGTAACCGCATCTCGTCATCACCATCGTCATAAACCATGAGTGTCTGGGCCAGCAGAGCAGCATCTTGCAGCGTGCGGGTCAAAACACCGACCCGATCCAATGTCGATGAGCGCAGCCACCCCCCCCGGCGTGAGATTAACCCCGAACTGGGCACATACGCCACAATGCCACACTGAGCGGCAGCCTGAATGAGTTCACCTTCACTTTGCAAGGCCACAGCACCGGCAAGCATCCCGCTGGCCACTGCCGCCGCCGCGCCTGCAGCACTGCCAAAAATAGCGTGTTCAGTGGCTTGCGGATAGTTCGTCTTGCCCGGCACCAACAGTCCAAGTTCACTGGTCGCACATTTACCTGGCAACACAGCACCCGCAGCACGCAACAACCCCACCACTGCGGCATCTTCACTACAGCGGCGCCCACTATACAACGGGCTACCACGCTCACAGGGCATATCTTTGCTGTCAAATAAATCGGCCAGACCGATCGGCACCCCATGCAAGGGGCCAGTATCTCTCCCAGTGCGGCGCATTCGATCGGCACGCTGTGCTTGCTTCAGGGCATGGTTCGGATCGAGAAACGCCCATGCTCCAATCTGGGGCTCATGGCGGGTAATGCGTTGCAAACACGCGTGGGTTAACTCTTCCGCACTGATAGCGCCCTGTGCAACAGCCTCAGCAGCGCTAGTCAGCCCCGTTAACCATGCATCTTTATCCATGTTTTACTCAAAGGGTTAATTATACAAAGTGCGTGGCAACCACAAGGCGATGTCGGGAAAAATATAAATCATTGCCATCGCGATGAAAACCAGTCCCACAAAGGGTATACTGCCTTTAAAAATGTCTACCAGTTGGACATTAGACGGTGCAACCCCTTTAAGGTAGTAGCTCGCCATCGCCATCGGTGGGGTATTAAAAGAGGTTTGGATATTCAGGGCAATCAAAATACCAAACAACAGGGGATCGATACCAAATAGATGAATAATTGGCAGAAATATGGGCACAAAGATGATAATGATCTCAGTCCACTCCAATGGCCAGCCCAGGATAAAGATGATCAATTGGATCAGGATGAGCATCATCAACGGCGATAGATTAAACGCCAACGCCCATTGTTCGATCAGATGATGGCCACCAAGGATGGAAAACACCGAGGAAAAAATCCAAGAGCCCACAAACAACCAGCACACCATGGCTGTGGTGCGGGTGGTTAAAAATAGAGACGATTTCAGTCCTTTCCAGGTCAAACGCCGGTAAGCTATCGCCAACAATAACGCGCCTAAGGCACCAACTGCGGCGGCCTCATGCGGTGTTGCCAGACCAAAAAGAATGGCACCTAAGACAGCAACAATCAAAGCAAATAATGGCACAAAGGAGGTCAATAAAGCCCACAACACCTTACCAAGTGGGGTTTTCTCAGTCCGTTGCATAGGTGGAGCGAGAGCAGGATTCAACCATGCCCGGAAAATGACATAGCCGATGTACAGTGCGGCCAGCATAAACCCCGGAAACAGTGCTGCGGCATATAAACGCACCACGGACTGCCCTGCCATAGCGGCGTAGAGGATGAGCATAATGCTCGGGGGAATGAGAATACCCAGACACCCTCCGGCACAAATCACCCCGCTGGCCAAGCGTTTGTCGTAACCCGCCCGCAGCATTGATGGTAAGGCGAGCAGACCCATTAACGTGACTACCGCACCGACAATGCCTGTGGCAGTTGCAAACATCGCACAAGTGACGAGACTCGCTACAGCCAACGATCCTGGCAAATTACCCGCAGCCATCTGTAAACTGTAAAACAGTCGGTCGAGAATATTAGCCCGCTCAACCACATAACCCATAAACAGAAATAAAGGCACTGCAATCAGTACATCATTGGACATAACTCCGTAAGTACGTTGTACTAACAGAGTAAAGATAATGTCACCTAAAGCAAAATAGCCAAAACCCAATCCCATAGCAATCAAGGTAAACGCAATGGGGAAACCCAGCAAAATCACCAGCACTAAAATACCTAACATGATGATGCCCAGCATCGGCTCGCTCATGGTTTCACTCCTTGTTGCGGTACATCCGCTTTCTCGCTGAGTTCTTTAACGATTTCGCGGTCAATTTCCTCAACATCCGGTAAACGCGCCGGAAAATAGCCATGCCGAAGACAATAAATGCAACGCAGCATTTCGCTGATGCCTTGCAGGGCCAAAAGCACGCCAGCAATGGGTATCAGGAATTTAAAGTGGTAAAGAGGCGGCCCCCCAGGGCTGAAGCTGCTGCGTTCGCCGATGCGCCATGACATCTCCGCAAAACCGTAGCCAGAATAAATCAAAGCACCGACAGCCGGTACAAAAAACAGCATATAAAGCAATAACTCTAACCCTGCTTGCACCTTAATCGGCCAAAGACGGAACAGCACATCACCACGGATGTGCGCGTTACGTGCCAGTGCATAAGCCCCTGCCAAAATAAACAGCGCACCGTACAGCATATAACCGGCATCGTAGGCCCATGCTGATGGCCGACTCAGCACATAACGCATATAGACCTCATAACAGACTATGCCGGTTAGAACCAACAGCAACCAACTGGCTAATTTGCCTGTCCAAATGCTGATACGGTCGATAAAATGGATGATAGGTATCATAAGCGATAGATCCTACAACCGACCCCGGATTGGTAATCCAACCTGGATCCGCCCGTTAAGGCATGAACACGACAAAGGGCGGCACAACCCTGCACCGCCCTCGCTGAAACGCTTTGCCGTCGGCAACAGCGTTTAGACTTCAACTAACCCGCGCTTGCCATTGCCAAAGAAGTGTTCATAGGCCATATCTTTGGGGGCATCGTTATCGAGGAAATAACCCATAACGCTTTCCACCCACTCCCGCTGGGATTCAATCACGCGCGCAAAAAACTCTTCTTGGGATGAACGTTCGATCACCTTGTCCCAGGCCTCGAGCTGGGCCTGGAGAATTGAGGTTGGCGTACGATAGGTGGTTACCCCGTGCTCAGTACGTAAAGCGGCCAGATCCTTGGGATAACGATCCTGGAGCTTCCACGACATATCGGCTGAAGCCGCATAGGCGGCGTACCGCAGAATCGACTGCAACTCTTCGGGCAGCTGGTCGTACTTGCGTTTATTAAATATAATTTCAAAAGATTCAGCATCTTGGTGATAACTTTGCAGCATCCAGTGTTTACTCACATCTTGGAAGCCCAGCACCCGATCAGAGGAAGGGTTATTGAATTCAGCTCCCTCGATCAGACCGCGATCCAGTGCCGGTACGATGTCCGGCCCCCCTAGAATGGTCACGGAAGCACCCATTTCATTCATGAGATCGGCGGCCAAGCCAACGGTACGGTAACGCATGCCACGCATCTGGTCGGCTGAGCGGATCGGCCCCTGGAACCAGCCTAAGGCCTGGGTCGGCATCGGCCCGGTGAGAAAACCAACCAACTGTAATCCCAGGATATCTTGCACCAGCTCGTTATACAGCGCCTCACCACCACCGTAGTAAAACCAGCCGAGCATCTCGTTAGCTTTCCATCCGTAGGCTGGCGGGGTGCCAAATAGCGAATACGCCTTGTGCTTACCAAACCAGTAGCCAGTGACCCCATGACCGCCGTCCAGCGCTCCGGCAATCACCGCATCCTGCATCTGCAAGGCTCCCACAACCGCACCGGCTGGCAATAGGTCCAGTCTCAACCGACCGCCCGAAAGTTGATTGACCATACGGGCATAATCAGCGGCATTTTCATGGAAAATATCCTGCGCCGGCCAAGTGCTTTGGAAACGCCAAGTAACCGTTTGTGCGGTAGAAATCATCGGAAAACCTGCGGCGACTGCCGCAGCCGAACCTACCGCAGTGGTCTTTAAAAAACGACGGCGTGATCTGTCGGTTGTCGGGGGATTTGCTTGCTTTAGGGTCATTACAGGTTCCTCTCGAAAATTATTTTTTAGAGTTAAATTTTACATCGTGAACTTGTTTATTACATCGTGAATAAGCTTAAGGCCGGTATGTGCACAGGTCAAGCAACAAAAACAGGTACTGATCGAACCGCTTTACAGCTTGACGTACTGACTCTCTCATTGGCCGGGAAAAGTTTGCCCAGCGCTACGGCCTGGGATCCCATCACGCGGCGGCGCTGGTCATTGCCCGCCGCGCACTGAACCGCTCGGAGCGACCCAATCGTCACCCCAGAACCGCCCGGCCCCTACCGGTAAGGAATCGGGGTCGGCACGTCTGGGCGTTTTGGAGACAGGTCGCCCGAAGGCAGCGACGGGTGCACCGTCCTGGCGGTCGGTCGATGGACCGATCCCGCTCACCACCGACCTCTCGGGGC
>SKOM01000099.1 GCA_007120095.1 Candidatus Competibacteraceae bacterium
CTAGAAAGCTCATTGTGTCGATTCTCTGTGGCAACGAATTAGTCAATATCGCGGCGGCGGCGAATATGACCATGATTTTAGTCGGTCTGTTTGGCGCTGAGAATGCGGGTTGGATCAATATTTTGGTCATGGTTCCGCTATTGCTGTTATTCGGCGAAGTCACGCCCAAAACCATTGCGGTGAATTTTCCGGTCAAGTTTTCGACCCTGTTATCCGCGCCCTTATTGCCACGCTGGATTATCCTCGTTACCCCCCTGCGCAATGTAGTGCGCTTGGTTTCTGATCGGGTCACTACGATGGTGGTGGGCGAGCAGGTGGGACGGGAAAATATTCTCAAAGTCGATGAGCTACGCACCCTAATGGCCGATAGTGAAGAAACGGGGATAATTCAAGCCTCGGAACGGGTCATCATTGACAAGGTATTGGAGGCCACTGAGACCGAAGTGGCACGGATCATGACCCCAGGGCCACAGATTCGCTTTCTCGATGCCGATTTGCCGATGGAGGAGCTCATCGAACGTTTCCGAAGTTATCGCCATCCTCGTGTGCCTGTGTATCGTGGACACTGGGATAATGTGATCGGCTTTTTACATGCCGAAGATCTGTTGCAAAAGGTGCGTAATGTCGATGATATCAGCCAAATACAGCTTAGCGACATTGTAAAACCCGCGCATTTTGTACCACCGACCAAAAAAGTCGATGAAATGCTTCAATACTTCCAGCGCTTCAATACCCGTGCAGCAGTGGTGATCGGCGAATACGGCGAAGTATTAGGGATCATTGCTATCAAAGATGTATTGAGTTTTCTATTCGGCGAAATCTCCGGCAAGATGCGTGATCAGGAGTATTATCAACAGGAAGATAATGACAGCTTCACCGTTCCCGGCTATATGCGCCTGACCGATTTGCATACCTTAACCAATTTCGACATCGAAGACCCCTTGATGAATACCATCGGCGGGGTGACGTTGACGCTGTTTGGACGGCTGCCACGGGTGGGCGAGAAAATTTTCTATCTCGACTACGAAATCACCGTCAAAGAAGTCACCGGGACACGCATTACTAAGGTGCGGATATCGCGTGGTTCTACCCCATCGGAGACCGAGACTGAAACGACTCCAGAAGACTCTCTGGAGATGGAAAGTACCGCTGAAGTTTCGACAGAGGATATGCCGCAGCAGCAGCCGAAACAAGAATCTTTGGACGAATTTGAAGACGAGCTTGAGCGTCAATCGCGGGAGTCAGCAGAGCAGCAACTAGACCAAGCCAACGATGCTCAGTCCAGTGAGCCGCCAGCGACGGAAACCCCATCCCCTGAGACTACGCCTACGCCATCCGAGCTTGAGGCTGAAAACCAACCGCTATCCGCACAGGATACGCCGCGTCCGCAATAGACCCGCGAGGAGAATGACATGATAATAGAGCTATTTATAATTATTATATTCCTGATGCTCAAGGGATTTTTTGCTGGTTCTGAATTGGCTATGGTCAATTCTGACAAAATCCGTCTGCGTCATCAGGCGCGACTCGGGGACCCTGGTGCCAAACTGGTGTTGAATCTGTTTCGTACCCCGGACCTTATGCTCGGGACTACGCTGGTCGGTACCAATATTTCTACCGTGGTCATCACGACCCTAGGCACCCTGATGTTTATTCGCCTGATGGGGGATACTGGGGATCTGATGTCGGTGTTGGTGTTTACGCCGTTTCTGCTGATTTTTGGTGAAATTGTCCCCAAGAGTATTTTTCAGGAAAAAGCGAATCAGATCGCGCCTAAAATTATTTATCCGCTGCGGTTTTTCTCCATCCTGTTTTATCCGGTGATTATCGTCTTTAGTCGCATTGCCCGTGTAGCCGCTCGGATGTTTGGCGGAGCGGCCTCGGCACAGACTGGCTTTATCACTAAAGATGAATTACGGGTGTTGCTGGATTTGTCTGAAACCACTTCAGAACGTGTTGCGGTCAGCAAGCAACGGATTCGGCACATTTTCCGCTTCGCCGATACCACGGTTGGCGAGGTGATGACGCCACTGGCTGAAGTGGTGGGCTTTAATGAGGGCGACTCTATTGATGCAGCGATTAACCGTGTTTGAGAGCACGGCTACAATCGTTTGCCGGTCTTTCTCCAAAACGCGAACAAAGTCGTCGGTGTGTTAACCCTGAGCACTTGGGATTTATTGCTGCCGGATATCCAAAAACGCCCGGTCAACGACTTTATCAAACCAGCTCTGTATTTATCGCCTAAACAGAGCTTGGATCAGGTGCTACCCATGCTCCGCGCCCGTGTGGATCACATGGCTATTGTGGTCGACGAGTTCGGCTCGGCTATTGGTATTGTCGCCATGGAAGATATTTTCGAGGAGGTGGTGGGAGAACTGGATACGGGATATGATTTCGACAGCATGAAGAAAGTCCGGCGGCCAACGATCGAATCGGAGAGCGATGATTCCCATTTAGTCAGTGGGCGTACTCCGATTTATGAGCTGAATGATTCCCTGAAGCTCGATTTACCGAGTGGTGAAGCGCATACCATCGCGGGGTTCTTGATTAACCGACTCCGACATATCCCTCGCGTTGGGGATACGGTGCAGGATCGCGGCTATCGCTACACCGTGATTGAAGCCGATGAATGCACCGTCGGTAAAGTGCGTATCGAACGGGGTTAAGCGCCATGACATCTCCCCCAGTCCGGGGGAGATGATGGATGGATCTAGCGTGTACCCATCACGCCAGCCCGTTCGCTGAAAAATCAAACACTGTGACCGCAACGGCGAAGTAAATCAGAATACCGGTAATATCCGCCACCGAAGTGATCAGCGGCGCACTGGCGGTTGCCGGGTCGAGACGGAACCGCGACAGGATGAAGGGCAGTAACAGGCCGATGAGTCCGCCATTAATAACCACCAG
>SKOM01000250.1 GCA_007120095.1 Candidatus Competibacteraceae bacterium
CCACTGGGGATTCTATGCCACCTTTTGCTCGTCGCTAGTGTGGATCATCGTTATCGTTGCGCTGGGCATGACAGCGCGCCGCTTGGAGCACCCTAATTCTGGTTAATAACACCGAACACCTCAGCGGTAAGCAACTGTATCTGCGTTTAATCGGCTATGTGCAACCGCATAAGCGTATTTTCGCTTTAGCCATTGTCGCGACCATCATCGCCGGACTGGTCGAACCAATCTTACCGGCTTTAATGAAACCGCTGCTAGACGGCAGTTTCGTCGATAAAGACCCCTATTACATCGCGGTGATGCCGCTGATCATCACCGGCGTATTCTTGGTGCGCGGACTAGCGGGTTTTGGGGCCAAAGTGGGATTACGCTGGGTCGGCACACGGGTGGTGATGGATCTGCGCCAAGCCATGTTCGACAAGCTGCTGTTGCTGCCGGATCGGCGCTTAAATGACACGCCTACCGGAGTCATGCTGGCTAAGTTCACTTATAACGTCAATGAAGTCATGTCGGCTTCGACCCAAGTTCTGATTGTACTGGTTAAAGATACCTTAACTGTCATCGGTCTGCTGGCTTGGATGCTGTATCTCGACTGGAAGTTATCCTTAATCATGCTGCTCAGCGCCCCGCTGATCGCCATTGTGGTCAAACTGGTCAGCAAACGGCTGCGCCGTCATAGTCATGCCTTGCAGCAGAGCATGGGGGAAATGAACCGGCTGCTGGATGAAGTTCTGAGCGGCCATCGGGAAATCAAGATTTTCGGCACTCAGGACTACGAACATCAGCGCTTTCGGAAAACGAATAACTGGGTGCGACGGTTTAATATGAAACTGGCGGTGGCCGCCGAGGCCAGCACCCCGATTGTGGAATTGCTGGTGGTTATCGCTCTAGCCGTCGTGATTTATATGGCCTCGCTGCGGGCGGCCAGCGATCAACTCACGGTGGGTGGGTTTGTATCGCTGTTTGGTGCTATGGCCATGATGCTGGCACCGATTAAGCATCTGATTAAAATCAACGAGCCGCTGCAGCGCGGTCTGGCCGCCGCCCACAGTGTGTTCGAGCTGCTTGATGCCCCCGCTGAAGCCGATCACGGCACCACCCCTATGGTACGCGCCCAAGGCCGCCTGCAGTTCATCCAGGTCAGTCACCGCTATGAAACCGGGCAAGACTGGGTATTACGCGCTATTGATCTCACCGTACAACCCGGTGAAACCATTGCCTTGGTCGGCCCTTCGGGCAGTGGCAAGACCTCACTGGTCAGTCTGTTACCCCGGTTTTACGACGCCAGCCGTGGCCGGATTTTGCTCGATGGGATCGATATCCAAGATTTGCCACTGGCCACCCTGCGCGCCCAGTTCAGTTGGGTCGGCCAGCAGGTAATTTTATTCAATGACACCTTGGCGGCCAATATCCGCTACGGCACGGGACGCGATGTGTCTTTAGAGGAACTGGAAGCTGTGGCTGAACAAGCCAATGCCTTAGAGTTTATCCAGCGGTTGCCTGCAGGATTTGAGACTCAGGTGGGTGAAAATGGCATTAAACTCTCCGGCGGCCAGCGCCAACGGATCGCCATTGCCCGTGCTTTGATTAAAGATGCGCCGGTGTTGATTCTAGACGAAGCGACCTCAGCACTGGATACTCAATCCGAGCGATTGGTACAGGCGGCGCTGGAACGCCTGCGCCAAGGCCGCACCACCTTGATCATCGCCCATCGGCTGTCCACAGTGGAAAATGCCGATCGGATTGTGGTGCTGAACCATGGGCAGATTGTCGAAGTCGGCTCCCATGCTCAATTGCTGGAACGTAATGGCATGTATGCGAATTTATATCAGGTACAGCTCAGCGGAGCTTAGATTAAAATAAAAACTGCTCTAGCCGCACGTGAAAATAGTGATCAACCATTAACACCGCAAACAGGGCGAATAAATAGACAATCGAATAACCGAACGTCGGCATGGCGAGACGGTCATCCGCATGGTGATACAAGCGCCACGCAAACCACAGGAAGCGCGCGCCAAGCAGGGTGGCCCCTAATAAATACAAAACCCCGCTCATGCCAATCAAATACGGCAGCAGAGTGACTAAACACAGCAAAATGGTATACAGCAAAATATGCAGCCGAGTCAGCGCCACGCCGTGGGTCACCGGCAGCATGGGAATATCGACCTTGGCGTACTCCTCACGCCGATGGATGGCCAGCGCCCAGAAATGCGGCGGCGTCCACGTAAAAATGATCAAAAACAGCAGC
This sequence comes from Candidatus Competibacteraceae bacterium, assembly GCA_007120095.1. Classification (GTDB taxonomy): domain Bacteria; phylum Pseudomonadota; class Gammaproteobacteria; order Competibacterales; family Competibacteraceae; genus SKOM01. The sequence continues at coordinate 2,249 of SKOM01000250.1, forward strand.
AAGGCACCGGGTTCGACCTGACCGGTCACCGCTACCCAGCCCAATAACGGGGGTGCCGCCCCGGCCGCCCCGCCGATGACAATATTTTGTGGCGTCGCCCGTTTAAGCAGCATGGTGTACACTACCGCATAGCCCACCAGTGAACCGAAAGTCAACCAGGCACACAGCGGGTTAGTGAATACCAGTAATAAGGCCATACCCACCACGCCCAACACCCCGGCAAACACCAGCGCCTGCCACACTTCAACTTGACCAGTAGGCAAGGGCCGCCGCTGGGTACGCGCCATAATGGCATCAATACGTTGATCAACCAAATGATTAATCGCTGCCGCTGAAGCGGCTACCAAAGTAATCCCCAGCGCCCCGAAGATCAGCACCTCCCACGGGACCATGCGCTCAGTGGCCAGGAACATGCCCACTAGTGCGGTAAAAGTAATCAACATGACCACTTTGGGCTTGGTCAAAATGTAGTAATCGCGCCAATTCTGGCGCAAACGACCTGACAGCGCTTGGGTGTTGGTGTTCATATCTCAACCAATTTTCGAGTATTTTAATAGCCGTTCTATATCGTCAAGGATATGATCCGGCTCGATGTCACGACTATAGCGCATGACGCGGTTACCCAACGGATCGAGCAGATAAATCCAATGGGTTTCC
>SKOM01000042.1 GCA_007120095.1 Candidatus Competibacteraceae bacterium
GCTACAATGAAAAGCATCCATATGACTTCACGACTGACCCAGACAGGGCTGGCCCTTGCCCTGTGGGTGCTGCTGAGCCCCCCCCTGCACGCCATGCAGACGCTGACCATTACCTCATTACTAGGCGCAGACAAGCCGGAAACCCAGGTATGGATTGAGTTTAGCCAGCGCCTGGAACAACGCCTGCCCGGCGAGTTCCGGCTGCGTGTCATCACCGACGCCGCATTGGGTGGTGAGCGCGAAGTGGCCGAAGGAGTGCGGCTGGGTTCGATCCACGGCAGCCTGAGTACCTTGGCCAATATGAGCGCTTGGGTACCGAGCGCCGGGGTCTTTGATATGCCCTTTTTGTTTCGTGACGATGCCCATATCCAAGCGGTCATGCAAGGGCCTATCGGCGCTGAGTTCCAACAGAAATTCCGTGACCAAGGTTTTCGGGTACTGGGCTATATCCATTACGGTGAACGCCATCTGCTCACCCAACAACCACTGACGGAACCGGATGAGGTGCGCGGGCAGCGGATTCGAGTGATTGAAAGCGCCTTGCATACTGGACTGTGGCGCAGTTTAGGTGCACAGCCGACACCGATTCCCATACCCGAGGTCTATAACGCCTTGCAAACCGGCGTGGTGGATATGATGGATCTGACCCCATCGGCCTATGTCGGTTTTCGGCTTCATGAAGTCGTGCCCTATCTGATCAAAACGGGGCATATCTCAGCACTGGGTGTCATTTACATTTCTGAAGCCTTATTCCAAACGCTAAACGCTGAGCAGCAACAGGCTTTTTTGGACATTGGTGCGGAAATGGCACCTTATTTTAACCAGCTCATGGCTGCCGACCATGCCGCCTCGCTGGCGCAGGCTCAAGCGGAAGGCGGGCACATCGTCACCGTCAACCGCCAGCACTGGCAACAGGCCATTGAGCCGTTTTGGGCGGCATTCGCCGACCGGGTGGGCGGCATGGCCATGATTGAGCGGATTATCGCCGCCGGTGATGACGATCACAACTAGGTAGATCGGGCACAAAACGTGCCCGACGGAGAAGGCGCTCATGACCCTGTCTGTAGGGGCGGTTCGCGAACCGCCCCTACACAACGGTAATCAGGGCAAACGACTATAACCACCCGTGCTCTGCGAATGACACCAGTTCGCCGTCGCCGACAATCACATGGTCTAAAACACGCACATCAATCAATCCCAAAGCCTCGCGCAGCCGCCGGGTAATATGATGATCCGCTTGGCTGGGATCGGCGACTCCCGAAGGGTGGTTATGCGCCAGAATCACTGCGGCCGCATTATGATACAAGGCGCGTTTGACCAGCGGACGAGCATGCACGGCAGCGCTGTCAATCGTGCCATGAAATAAGGGTTCAAAGGCCAACATGCGGTGGCGGTTATCTAAAAATAAACAGGCAAAAATCTCATGCGGCTCGTGGCGCAGTTGGGCAGTGAGAAATCGCCGGGTCTCCGCCACTGAGGTAATGGCATCGCCGCGTTGTAAGGTCTCATCGAGATAACGCCGCCCCATTTCCAGCACGGCCTGCAACTGCACAAATTTGGCCATTCCCAATCCGGAGGTCGCACAAAACGTCTCCTGATCGGCCTGGAATAGACTGCGCAAGCTACCGTATTCTTTGAGCAAATCACGCGCCAAATCCACGGCACTGCGCCCACGGACTCCGACCCGCAGAAAAATCGCCAGTAACTCCGCATCGGACAACGCTGCTGGCCCCCGCGCCAGTAGTTTTTCCCGTGGACGTTCTTCGTCAGGCCAATCACGTATCGACATGTTCGCGCTACCCCGCATTCTTAGTCGTTTATTGTCACAAGTCGCTTTATTGCACTCGTTGGCTAGGTTAAGCTTTAAACTTACAAGTCTATAATGAGTTCGTCATGACTGTCTTGGCTGGAAAACGCATTCTGCTGGGGGTAACCGGAGGTATCGCCGCGTATAAAAGCGCGGAACTGGTACGTCGCCTGGCCGAATACGGCGCGGAAGTCCAGGTGGTGATGACCGCAGCGGCGGCTGAGTTCGTCACCCCACTGACCTTTCAGGCGCTATCGGGACGCCCGGTGCGACACGCCCTGCTCGACCCCGCCGCTGAGGCCGGTATGGGACATATTGAGCTGGCTCGCTGGCCGGATTTCATCCTGATCGCTCCAGCCAGTGCTAACTTTATCGCCCGTCTGGCTCATGGTCTGGCGGATGATTTGCTGACCACGCTGTGTTTGGCTACGGATCAACCCATCGCCGTCGCTCCGGCCATGAATCGGCTGATGTGGGCCAATCCTGCCACCCAGGATAACTGCCGCTTGCTCAGCCAACGCCACATTGCCTTGTGGGGACCGGGTGCCGGCGAACAAGCCTGTGGGGAAACCGGTGCCGGGCGGATGCTGGAACCCTTGGAATTACGCCAGCGGCTGATCGACCACTGGACGACGTCCACCACACTGAGCGGCTGTCGGGTCTTAATCACCGCTGGCCCGACCCGCGAGGCCATTGACCCAGTGCGCTTTATCAGCAATCACAGCAGCGGACGTATGGGCTTTGCCGTTGCCGCTGCCGCCGCGCAGACCGGGGCGGAGGTGATTTTAGTCAGTGGACCGGTACAGTTAACCACCCCGCCCGGCGTACAGCGTATTGATGTCGCTAGCGCTCAAGCCATGTACGCTACTGTTATGCAACATGTCGTAGGCAGCCAGATTTTTATCGCCGTAGCGGCAGTGGCTGATTATCGGGTTACCGAGAGGTTTCCACAAAAAATGAAAAAAAGTCATTCGACCATGACGCTAAATTTAGAGCGCACTCCCGATATCCTGGCCAGCGTCGCCGGCATGAC
>SKOM01000137.1 GCA_007120095.1 Candidatus Competibacteraceae bacterium
ATGGCCATTGGCCGAACCTTCCAGGAATCGCTGCACAAAGCCCTGCGCGGTCTGGAAATCGACACCGATGGCCTGAATGAAGTATTGGATCTCCAGCATCCCGACACAGCGAATCGATTGAAGCATGAACTCGGTATGCCGGGCAGTCATCGGCTGTGGTATGTCGCCGATGCTTTCCGCTTCGGCTACTCTCTGCCAGAGGTGCATGCGTCCACCCATATTGATCCGTGGTTTTTAGCCCAGATCGAGGATTTGATCCACAGTGAAACCGCAGTCCGTGAGGGCGGTTTAGCGGCCTTGGATGGTGAACAGCTGTGGCAACTCAAGCGTCAAGGATTTGCTGACAGCCGTCTGGCCACACTCACCGGCAGCACCGAGGCCACCATCCGCCAGCGCCGCCATGAACTCGGTATTCGTCCCGTATATAAGCGGGTGGACTCCTGTGCGGCCGAATTTGCCACCTCGACTGCCTATATGTATTCCACCTATGAAGAAGAATGCGAAGCTGAACCCAGCCAACGGCGTAAAATCATGGTGTTGGGGGGCGGACCTAACCGCATCGGTCAAGGAATTGAATTCGATTACTGCTGTGTCCATGCGGCACTGGCGCTGCGTGAGGACGGCTTTGAGACCATTATGGTCAACTGCAATCCCGAAACCGTGTCCACCGACTACGACACCTCGGATCGGCTGTATTTCGAGCCATTGACGCTGGAAGATGTACTCGCTGTCGTTCACACTGAGCGTCCTGAAGGGGTGATTGTGCAGTATGGCGGCCAAACCCCCCTAAAACTGGCGCGGGCTTTAAAGGCCAACGGCGTTCCGATTATCGGCACCAGCCCAGATGCCATTGACCGCGCTGAAGATCGGGAGCGCTTCCAGGCGCTGCTCAATGAGCTCGGTCTGAAACAACCGCCCAACCGTACCGCCCGCGATCCGGCGGCCGCTGTACGGCTGGCTGCAGAAATCGGCTACCCGCTGGTGGTGCGTCCTTCCTATGTTTTAGGCGGTCGCGCCATGGAAATCGTTTATGACGAATCCGAGCTGCTGCGCTATATGAATGAAGCCGTGCGCGTATCCAATGACTCACCCGTACTGCTGGATCATTTTCTCGAAAATGCGATCGAAGTCGATGTCGATGCGCTTGCCGACGGCGAACAGGTGCTGGTCGGTGGAATTATGGAGCATATCGAACAAGCGGGGGTGCATTCCGGTGACTCGGCCTGTTGTCTGCCGCCCTACTCGCTCAGCGCTGAGATTCAAGCCGAACTCGGCCGCCAAGTCGAAGCCATGGCGCGAGGGCTTAATGTGATTGGCTTGATGAACACCCAGTTCGCCATTCAAAACGACGTTATTTATGTCCTGGAGGTCAATCCACGCGCCTCGCGCACCGTGCCCTATGTATCCAAGGCCACCGGTCGCCCCTTGGCTAAAATCGCTGCCCGGTGCATGGCCGGTCAGAGTTTGGCACAACAAGGCATCAGCGGTGAAATCACCCCACCGTATTTCTCGATCAAGGAATCGGTGTTTCCGTTTGTCAAATTTCCTGGCGTTGATCCTCTATTAGGCCCGGAGATGAAATCTACCGGTGAAGTGATGGGTGTAGAACGCAGTTTTGGCGAAGCCTTTGCCAAATCGCAATTGGCGGCCGGCAACCCGTTACCGACTCAAGGTATAGCGTTTGTCAGTGTCCGCGATGCGGACAAAGCCGCTATCGTTGAAATTGCAGCGACACTGGTACACTATGGTTTAAGCTTGGTTGCGACCCAAGGAACGGCGGCTACGTTGAATGCTCATAATATCGCTTGCGAGCAAGTCAATAAGGTTAATGAAGCCCGACCGAATATTGTTGACCGGATCAAAAACGGCGATATCAGCCTGATTATCAATACCACCGAAGGCCGCCAAGCGATTGCTGACTCTTATGCTATTCGCCGTGAGGCATTGATTCGTAAAATCAGTTACACCACGACGCTCGCCGGAGCCAAAGCCACCGCCCAAGCACTGGGGGCCATCGGCGAACGTGTCCATTGTTTACAGGATTTGCACAGAGAACTGCATCATGACCACTAAAGTTCCCATGACGATCACTGGAGTCGAGCGCCTGCGTGCCGAACTCCAAGAACTCAAAACAGAGACGCGGCCTAAGATTGTCGCTGCCATCGCCGAAGCGCGTGCGCATGGCGACCTGAAGGAAAACGCCGAATACCACGCTGCCCGCGAACAGCAAAGCTTTGTCGAGGGACGTATCAATGACATCGAGCACAAGCTTTCGTATTCCCAAATTATTGATGTCAGCCAATTGCCGCGCTCGGGCAAAGTCGTGTTTGGCGTGACGGTAGAATTGATTGATACCGACAGCAATGAGGAATCGCGTTACCAAATTGTCGGTGAGGACGAGGCGGACATCAAAGCCGGGCGGATTTCCGTCAATTCTCCTATTGCCCGGGCTTTGCTGGGTAAAGAAGAAGGCGATACGGTTGAGGTACAGGTACCGGGTGGAGTAAAGAATTTGGAAATCACTGAGGTTCTGTATCTTTAGAGAACCGTCACTAATGAGCGTATTTGATTTAGCACACAACAGTTGACGCCATCACTCGTACCCCCTATCATTCCAGTTTATATTCGGGCGGCTAGCTCAGCGGGAGAGCACTGCCTTCACACGGCAGGGGTCACTGGTTCGATCCCAGTGCCGCCCACCAGATAAAACAAATACTCAGGTCGCTTTATGCGGCCTTTGTTGGTTCTGACAATCGGTTTAACGCCCTATTAACACCAGCAAATCGCAGTTAATCGAGTTGCTCGGTGAAACCTGCACTTTTCCGTCTTAAGGCCTAG
>SKOM01000088.1 GCA_007120095.1 Candidatus Competibacteraceae bacterium
AGCAGGACGGCGATGCCTTGTACCATCATCAGCCCAGCGGCCAGCGGCAGCGCGGTTTTAACCAGATATAACCCGCCCAGTCCGCCGGTTTCGACCGAGCGCTCGCCGATATGCCAGGCATAGTGCAGATCAGGCCACCAGGCCCAGATAATCAACCCAAATACCGGGAGTAGAAACAGCAGAAGGGCCAGCCCATCGACGTAGCGCAGATACCGCGGTGGCAGGCGTTCGGACAATACCTCAACCCGCACATGGGCGTTTTGTGCCATGGCAACCGGTACGCAGAACACCATTAACACCGCAAAGGCATAAGCGGCGAAATCCTGTAATTGGATAAAGCCCATGCCGAACCCATACCGCAGGGTCACGATGATGAGTACGCTGGCGGTGAGCAGCAGTGTAGCGCCCATGCACACTGCCCGCGCCAGACGGTCAAGCAGCGCAGCCAGTTTTAAAAATACAGCGACCATCTGCAGGGAGGGCAGTTTGTGTCCATTAACGATGCGGTTTCTTGCTATCAGCGTCACCCGGCTGGTCATGGTGCTTGCCAGAGCTGGCGTGGTTCGCCTCGTGTTTGCTGTGTTGTTTGGAGCCGGTGCGTTTTGACTCTGGCTCCTCAATGACTTCGTATTCACCGATAATGACCTGGGGTTCTGCACTGTCATCAGCCTGGGTGTGCTGCCGATTAGCGCGTACCCAGCGGCGCAAGCGCCAGCGCTGCCACGCCAGCCAGATGCTGGCTATCGCAACAATTACCAAGAAAAAACCGAAAAAGAAAGCGGCCAGAAACGCTGAGGCGACAATGATGCCTACGGCCAATAAAGCACCAAGTACCTTGGATAGCCACCCGCCGCCGCCGGGTAGTAGGTGGCGGAACGGTTGTGATGAATTGTCCTTCATAAAAACTCCAAAATGGGCAACAGTGTCATACGCTCAGTGTACCGTTTCTGCTCGGATTTGGCGAAGCAGGATTAGCAGATGATCTGAACCTAACCGGCTTGCCATCGGTCTGCATCAGGGTAATTAAAGATAAGGTGCCGTTAACTCCCATGTTGAAATCCATACCGCGTTATTCAATGCTCGCTTGGTTATTGGCCGGTATTTTGAGCACCGCCCAGGCTGTGGAGCCGATGACCAGCCCCAATGACCCGCGCCAGCTACAAAGCTTTACTCTGGACAATCAGTTACAGGTGCTGCTGATCTCCGATCCGCAAGCAGACCAAGCGGCAGCCGCGCTGGCTGTGGCGGTCGGCAGTGTTGATGATCCGCCGGATCGTGAGGGTCTGGCGCATTTTTTGGAGCATATGTTATTTCTGGGTACGGAAAAATACCCGGAACCGGGCGAATATAAGCGGTTTCTCGCTTCGCATGGTGGTAGCCACAATGCTTACACAGCGCATGACCATACCAATTACTTTTTCCAAGTGGACGCCGATTATTTGCAACCGGCCCTGGATCGCTTTGCCCAGTTCTTTGTTGCTCCGTTGTTCAGTCCCCGTTATGTGGACAGCGAACGTCGGGTCATCCATTCGGAATATCAGTCTAAGCTCGGTAACGATGGCTGGCGAATTCGCTACGCGCAACGCATGGCCATGAACCCCGAGCATCCCAGTGCCCGGTTTAATATCGGCAGTCTGGAAACACTGGCCGACCGCGAAGGGCGTAAAGCTCGCGATGAGTTACTGGATTTTTATCAAGAGCGCTATTCGGCCAATCTGATGCGGCTGGTGGTGCTGGGGCGTGAGCCGCTGCCCGAGTTGCGTGACTGGGTAGAAACCCGGTTTGCGGCGGTTGACAATCGCGGCAGCGAGGTGGCCCGTGTCGCTGTGCCCTTATTCACGCCGGAGAGTTTACCGGCGCGGCTGGACGTGACACCGCTGCGTGATCAGCGCCATTTAACCTTGAGTTTCCCGATTGCGTCCCAGCGCGAGCATTATCGGGCGAAACCGTACCGTTATGTCGCGCATCTAATTGGCCATGAAGGCGAGGGCAGTTTACTGGCCGCGTTGAAACAAGACGGCTGGGCGAGCAGTCTATGGGCAGGTTTAAGTACTAACCATAATGATGAGGCGGTTTTCAGCATCGGAATCGAATTGACCCGAGCTGGATTAGAGCAGACCGATGCGATAATTGAGGCGGTATTCCAGAAAATCGCCATGATCGCCGAGCAGGGCATTGACGAGTGGCGGTTTGCCGAATTGCAGCAGTTGGCTGAACTGAGTTTTCAATTTCGCGAAGCGCGATCTGATGTCTCTGAAGTCCGGTGGCTGGCGGCCAATATGCTGAACTATCCCGCCGCAGAAGTGCTGCGTGGGCCGTATTTGCTGGCGGACTATCGACCGGATCTGATCGAGGAGGTGCTGGCGGCCTTGCGCCCGGATAATATGCTGGTGACGGTCAGCGCTCCGGAGTTGGCAACTGACTCAGTAGAACCGTGGTTTCAGGTGCCTTATCGTTTGGTGAGTCTTGAGCCGGATCACTGGACGGCGAATGGATTATCCCAGTCCATCAGTGCCCAATTGGCGTTGCCTGAACCCAACCCGTTTCTTCCCGACAGTCTCGCCATCAAACCCCCGGAGACCGACACCGATCAACCGCGCTTGCTAGTGGAGCAGCCAGGGTTGCAGGTTTGGCATGCTCAAGATACCGAGTTTGGTGTCCCCCGTGCGGAGTTGTTTGTGTCGGTGCGCTCGCCGCTGACCAATCAATACCCCGAACATACGGTACTGACCGAGTTGTATTTACGCAGTGTGCGCGAGCAACTCAATCCGGTGCTTTACCCGGCGCAATTGGCGGGGTTGAATGTGCAGCTCTACCGGCATTTACGCGGGTTTACCCTGCGTATTTCCGGTTATGACGCCAAACAGGCTGTGTTGCTGGAGCGGGTATTGGCCGCCTTGCGTGCCCCAGAGCTGACAGCCGAACGTTTTGCCCGCGTGCAGGAGCATTTGACGGATCGCCTGCGCAGCGCCCAGCAGAATCCGCCGCATCGGCAAGCCGCCAGTGAGATTAACCGCCTGTTATTAACCCAGAGCTGGAGTGAATACGAGCAACTCGCGGCGCTGGAGTCGCTGAGTCTGGAGGATTTACACGCCTTTGTGCCGCAGTTATTGGCTGAGCTGGAGGTTTTTGCATTGGCCTACGGTAATCTGCACGCGGCGGATACCGAGGCCCTGGCACAAGTGGTGCAGCAGCACTTTTTGACGGGCGTTACCCCCATCGAGGTGCCACGGGCGATTCCCTTGCGTTTAACCGAGCAAAGTCCTGCGCTTCGACAGCTCAGTGTGCCCCACGTCGATTCTGCCGCCGTATTGTATATCCAGGGGTCAGAGCGCAGCTTCAGTGAAGAGGCGCGTTTTCGGCTCTTGGCTGAGATGGTGTCCAGTGCCTATTTTGAGCAACTGCGTACTGAACAGCGTTTGGGCTATATTGTCCATGCCGGCGCCCGTTCTTTACTTGAAGTGCCGGGCTTGATCTTTGTTGTGCAGTCGGATCATGTGGAACCGGCCGGGTTGATCAGTCACACTGAACGATTTTTACAGGATTATGTGGCGACGCTGGAGCAATTAAGCCCCGAGCAGCTCCAGCGGTACCAAGCGTCCCTGCGCTCGCGGATTCTCGCCCGGGACACTCAATTGCGTGAACGCGCTGAGTATTACTGGCGTGAGTTGGATCGTGAGAATCGAGCGTTTGACTCGCGCCAGCAGTTGGCCGATGCCGTGGCCGCAGTGACCGTCACGGACTTACTCACCACGTATCGCCAGCACTTACTGGCCGAGCAACGACGCCATTTGGTGATTCATGCCCTGAGTCAAGAACAGAGTGATGAGGTCGGTGGTGAGCCTATTGCCCAGCAATACATCGAAGACACTCGGCGGTTTCAAGCACTGCTAGAGCCTTTCCCTGGCTAAACGGGTGCTGAACTGGCACTGCGGACGCGAATCAAGCACAATCCGCAGTGCTTAATCATACTATGCCCGTGGGAGTGATGTTTTGAATCATCGTGTACAACAGCGTCTGGAACGCTTAATCGCGGCCGACCAAGGCGCGTTGCTGGCTGAAGCGCAGGTTGGTCTGGAAAAAGAGGGGCTACGCATGGCCGAGAGTGGCGTGATTGCGCAAACCTCACACCCTGCCGCCTTGGGTTCGGCGTTGACCCATCCCTTTATCACCACTGACTATGCCGAGGCGTTGCTGGAATTTGTCACTCCGCCCAGTACTGATAGTGCTGAGGCGCTGGGGTTTCTCCACGATCTGCATGTGTTTACCCAACAGCGTCTGGATAATGAATTGATTTGGGCAGCCAGCATGCCCTGTGTGGTGGATGGCGAAAACAGCATTCGCATTGCCGAATACGGGGATTCCAATTCGGGACGCTTTCGCCATCTGTATCGTCGGGGGCTAGGGGCGCGCTACGGTAAAACCATGCAAGTGATCGCGGGGATTCACTTCAATTATTCATTGCCCGAGACATTCTGGCCAATCTACCAGCAATTGGAACAGGATAATCAACCCTTGCAGTCGTTTATCGATCAAAGCTATTTTGCTCTGATCCGTAATGTGCAGCGTTATAACTGGTTGCTGCTTTACCTGTTTGGGGCGTCACCGGCGCTGTGCAAGTCGTTTCTACGTCAACAATCCCATGGTTTGCAGGAGTTTGACCGTAATACCTGGTATGACCCCGAAGCCACCTCGCTGCGGATGAGCGATATTGGTTATAGCAATCGGCGGCGCTGCCGAATGCAAGTCAGCCATGACAGTTTGGCGGATTATATTAAAAGCCTGCGCTGGGCCTTGCATACGGATTGTCCGCCCTTTGTGGCCCTGGGGGTTAAGGTTGATGGTGACTATCGTCAATTAAACAGCCGCGTATTGCAGGTCGAAAACGAGTACTATAGTGCCATTCGACCGAAATGCCCTCCCTTGCAGGGCGAGCGTCCACTGTTAGCCTTGCAAAGGCGCGGTGTGGCTTATGTGGAGTTGCGTTCCAGCGATATTGATGTGTTCCACTCAACCGGACTTAATGAGCCGCAGTTGCGCTTCATGGAAGCCTTTTTGCTGTTTTGCCTGTTCCATGACAGCCCGATGATCAGTAAATCCGAGCAGGCCGAAATGAATCACAACCAGCTCCTTGCTGCGCGGCAAGGGCGCAAACCGGGTCTATGTTTGCAGCAGGCCGGCAATGAACGCTGTCTCAAAGACTGGGGCCTGGAACTGTGTTTTGCCATGCAGGGCCTGTGTGAGCAACTTGATCAGGCGTATCACAGTGACGCCTATACTCAATCGTTGCAAGTGCAGATCGAGGCGCTGCGTGATTCGGATCGCACCCCGTCGGCGCGGATGTTGGCAGCCATGCGGGCGGAGCACGTCGGATTTTACCATTTCGCCCAGGCCCGGTCTTTGGACTATGCGCAGCGATTTCGCCATACGGTATTAGCGCCTGAACGTGAGCGACAACTGCAATCGCTGGTTGAGCAATCACTGGCTGAACAACAGGCCTGTGAAACTGCTGATCAGCCTGCCTTTGCCGATTACCTAAAGGCTTATTTGAACCAGATAGAGTGAACAGAGGACACCATGCGTAGCCTACTCTTGCTTGCCGGCCTGTGGTTAGTGGCGGCCTGTACCATACAGCCTGCTACACCTGTGCCACCGGAAGCTTTGGAACCCTTATCCCCGCCACCGGATACCCTGGAACTGGAGTCAGTGTCCGATGCGGCAGTAGCGATTGATCCGCAACCTGTTACCCGCTCAACCGGGCAGGCTGGTCCGGGCATGTTGCCTGGTGTCAGCGAGCGGGAATCAGCCCCAGTGGATCGGGGGCATTTTGAGCGGCGCTTGCAGGAGCGGCAAAAACGCGTGCACTTGGGCCTGGATCGGCCGCAGCGCGAGTATGAACCGGTCGATAATGTGCTTGATTTTGATTTCTAGTGCGGTTAGTTGCCAATGTAACGCCTTATGTTCTACAACCAGTTTCGCCGTTTTGCCGAATGCTTTTCTGAACCGCTGTTATTGCTCTCCGAACAGGGTCGGGTATTGGCCGCTAATCCGGCTGGATTGGCCTTGCTGGGCACGGATGCTGAAGCACTGCCGGATCCGGTTTTGCAAGATGTTATCAGCGGTGATCAGTACACTGCGGAGCGTTTTCTGCAAGCCTGTGTCCATAGCGACACACCGGTGAGTGCGACTCTGTGCTTTACAAGCTCAGACTCTGCATCGTGTATGGCGTGTGTCGGCCATTTGCTGGCCGATCAAGAGCAGACCCCATACGGGCAACGATTGCTATTGGTGCGTTGTGTTGCTGATTACAAATCGCCAGATCCCAATAGCTCAGCCGCCGAAGCGTTGCACCACCAGCGTGAGCGCTTGGTGCATGTCGGGCGTTTAAGCACGATGGGGGAATTCGCTGCCGGTATTGCCCACGAGATCAACCAGCCGCTGACGGCCATAGCCGCTTATGCTCAAGCCGGACGCCGCCTGTTGGCGCCCACGGATACGGGTACGGCTGAATTACTGGATAAAATCAATCATCAGGCGCAACGTGCCGGTCAGGTGATGCAGCGACTACGCGGCATGATCCGTTGTCGCGACAGCCACCGTGAACTGTGTGAGGTCAACCGCCTGGTGCAAGAAACCCAAGTGTTGACCGAGGCTGACGCGCGTTTACATCATTTTCATATTCGCATGTGCCTGGCCGATCAGCCACTGCCCGTGGTGGTTGACCCGATTCAGATTCAGCAAGTGGTGATTAACCTGATTCGCAATGGGCTGGATGCGATGCGGGAGGCGGCGATCGCCACCGGGATGCTGACCATTTATACCCAGCGCTTAGATGATGATTACGCAGAGATTCGAGTCTGTGATCAGGGAGCAGGTATCCCTGAGGCGCTGTATAATCAATTGTTCACACCATTTTTTACCACTAAACCACAGGGTATCGGTCTGGGCCTGTCAATCAGTCGTTCAATCATTGTGTCCCACGGTGGTAAATTGGGCGTCATCCCCGCCAGCGGATGCGGTGCAATAGTGTATTTCACCTTGCCCTTAGCGCTGGACAACGGTGATGACTGATTCAGCACAGAAGGTTTACATTGTCGACGATGATGCCGCCGTTCGTGATGCACTGGCTTATTTATTGCGTTCAGTGAACCAAGCGGTTGCCGTATTTGAATCCGCCCAGACCTTTCTTGACCACTGTGCGCACGTGCCCTGTCATGGTTGTTTGGTGCTGGATATCCGCATGCCGGGTATGAGCGGTATGGAATTGTTGCAGCGTTTGTGTGAGCAGGATACGGCTTTACCGGTGATTGTGATTACCGGTCACGGTGATGTACCCATGGCCGTCGAAGCTATGAAGCTCGGGGCGGTGGATTTTTTACAGAAACCATTTCGTGACCAGGTGTTGCTGGAACGCATACAGCAGGCTCTGGAACAGGCCGCTGTCCAGCAACAGGCGTTGCGCGATCAGGAAATCATCCATCAACGTCTTGGCGAGTTGACGCCGCGTGAACGCCAGGTGCTTACCGCCGTGGTGGAAGGCAAAGCCAATAAAGTGATTGCCTCTGAATTGTCCTTGAGCCAGCGCACAGTGGAAATTCATCGCTCCCGCATCATGGGGAAAATGCAAGCCCAGTCACTAGCCAATCTGGTGCAAATGGTCATGCAGGTGCGCTGATAGAGCCTGCCGAGATCCGTTTACGGTCAAATTGATCGAGGTCAAATAAGCCTGGCAGCATCTGCGCCATGCTATAGCACATGGAAAAGCGCTGTCAGATCATCCCCAAGCCCGTTGTTCACGTTGTGGACAGTGACAGGGCTGTTTGTGAGGGCATTCAAGTGCTGCTCCGGGGCATGGCCGACAATGTCCGCGCCTATCCGGATGCCGAAGCCTTTCTGGCAGACTTGCCTGTTGATGCTGAAGGATGTCTGATTGTTGAGGTTAATCTGCCGGGTATCAGTGGGCTGGATTTGTTAGAGCAGTTGCATGAGCGTGGTATTCACCTGCCGGTCATTGTGCTGGCCAGTTTTAGTGATGTCCCAATGGCGGTACGAGCCATGCGCTCAGGGGCCATGGACTTTATTGATAAACCGTTTGTAGATCGGGTTCTGCGTACGCGGGTTCGTCAGGCGCTGGCCTGCGCCCAGGTTTCAGTTTGAGAATCTTCGGGCGAGGTGTAGCGGTGTGTTTAACCAGAGGAGAGGTGTCATGTCCCTAAAAGATATTTTAGTTTATGTTGACAATACCCCGGCAACTTCGATGCGGATTGAGGCGGCATCGGCCTTGGCGGCCAGGTATCAGGCGCATCTGACCGGTCTGTACGTGATTCCGCAATACTTTGTGCCTAGCTATGCGGAAATCCACATCCCGGCGGCAGTGCTGGAACGTCAAGAGTCTGAGGCCCAAAAAGAAGCCGAGCAGGCCGAGCAGCTCTTCAGGAAATTGGTCGAAAATTCCGGATTTCCAATAGAGTGGGTGTGTAAGCGCGGTTATGTCGATCAGATCCTGATTGCCCGTTCACGCTACACGGATTTGGTGGTTATCGGTCAGGCTGAAGAAGGCGGCATTCTCGATCCGGACAGCGAACTGGAAGACCAAATGCTGCTCAGCAGCGCCCGGCCGGTATTGATTATACCTTATATTGGCCTGCAAGCGCCTATTGGGCGGCGTATCATGATTGCATGGAAAAATACCCGCGAGACAGTGCGAGCTGTCCACGATGCCATGCCGCTGCTGCAAGCGGCCGATGAGGTTCAAGTGGTCATGGTGAATCCTAAGGCTGGGGATGGCGATGCGCCGACGGCGGATATTTGTCGGCATCTCGATCGGCATGGTGTCAAGGTCGAATCGGCGCATATTGTCGCCCGGGATATTGAGGTCGGCGACGCCTTGCTGTCACGCGCTGCTGATGAAAGTATTGATTTAATGGTACTGGGGGCTTACGGTCATCAGCGCTGGCGTGAGACAGTATTCGGCGGGGTGACCCGGCACTTATTGCAGCACATGACCGTGCCGGTGTTGATGTCCCATTAACGGCTTAGCAGCTCGCGGTGGTGGGGCGCGTCAAAATCCAGAACCGGACCGAGCGGAACGATTCGGGTGGGGTTGATTTGTGGGTGGCTGGTGTAATAGTGGGTTTTGATGTGTTCGAAATCCACTGTTTCTGCTACTCCCGGCCATTGGTACAGCTCGCGGGTATACGCCCATAAGGCGGGATAGTCCGTGAGTTGGCGACGGTTGCATTTGAAATGACAATGGTACACGCTGTCAAAGCGCACCAGGGTTGTAAACAACCGCCAGTCCGCTTCGGTGATGCGTTTACCCAGTAAATAGCGCTGTTTGGCGAGTTTATGCTCCAGCCGATCCAACGCCGTGAACAGTGTATTGGCTGCTGAATCATAGGCCTTTTGTGACATGGCAAAACCACTGCGGTACACGCCATTATTGACCTGTTCGTAAATCTCTGCATTGATGGCATCGATACCCTCACGCAAATCCACCGGATAGAAATCCGGATCCGCTGCTCCCCACGCATCGAAATGACTGTTGAGCATACGAATAATCTCGCTGGATTCGTTGCTGACAATAGTGTGCTCTTGTTTGTCCCACAGTACGGGCACGGTGACTTTAGTCGTGCAGCGGGGATCGGCATGGGTGTAGAGCTGCTGCAAATAATTATAACCGTAGAGCGGATCGGGGTGCTCGGTGCTGAATGACCAGCCCAGTTCGCCCATATAGGGGTCAACCACCACGACATCAATGATCGACTCCAATTGTTTCAGGCGGCGCATAATCAGGGTGCGGTGCGCCCAAGGGCAGGCCAGTGACACATACAGGCAGTAACGCCCCGGTTCCGCTGGGAAGCGAGGTTCGCCGATCCAATGGCGGAATACGCTGTCTTTACGCAGAAATTGCCCGTCTTTGGCGATGGGGATGACACCATCCGCATGCCAGATGCCATCAATTAATTGTCCCATAACATTTCCTGGTGAGCGGTTGAGTGATTCCAGAAAGCTTAACATGACCAGTTAAAAGTCTCACCCCAAGTCAATACGCAGGAATTTAAATCGTCCAAGTGTCCGATCACCGGTCCGATCCGATGTGCTGGGCGGGCAAGGTGATGAGCTTGTCGGACATGATGAAAGACTCTTGCCGGAGTCCGTTGTGCTCATCAGGCGATACCGGGATACGGAAATCCCCGGTCTGCGGTATGGCGAATGTGGTGATCGGGCACAGGGTAACGCTGGATGGTTCGGTCAGCGTCAGATCGTTTTGCACGATTACCGCCGGTCGGGGCTTGCCGTAAGTAAGGTCCGCCAGCATAGGTGACTATAGCGCTGTGCCTCAGCGCCAATCGGCGAACTCCGGCTCGACCATCCAATCCGGATCGTCCGCAGCCTCGGCCAGATTGCGCAGCTGCCGCTCGATCCGCGCCCGTACAAAGGGATCGGTAGTATCCAGACGCCAGACTTCGGCTGCTCGATAACCAGCGGCCCGCATCCGCTGGCGATAGTCGCGGCTGCGTTGGGCGTTGGAGCGGGTTTCCGATGCGGGCATCACGAGATTTTCCATTCAGGCGGTATTTTATAAAAATATCCGTTCCTAAGGACAATTGCAATGATTGACCAGTTGCGCGACAAGCCCCGCCGTTCAGGGCGGGGAAGGATAGCGCGCGGCGCGGGAATCCCCCTTGCGGGGATTCGCATAGCGCCGCTATAATAAGCGCGTTCTTTGAACCTACGG